>DASXTZ010000320.1:0-7055 GCA_036505135.1 Ignavibacteria bacterium | reverse complement strand
GAGAGATACATCCCATTAATGTTAAGATCGGCGGATTTTATAAAACTCCGGCAAAGAAAGAGCTTCTTAAGCTTGCTCCTGACATTAAATGGGCACGCGATGCGGTTATTAATTTAATTAAGATTATAAAAACATTTGAATTCCCCGATTTTGAGTTTGACTATGATCTTGTTGCATTATCGCATCCCGATGAGTACCCAATGAACGAGGGAAAAATAATTTCAAACCGCGGCTTAAATATCCTTCCCGAAGAGTATGACTTTCATTTTGTAGAAGAGCATGTAGAGCATTCAAATGCGCTGCATTCACGAATAAGAGAAAGAGGCTCTTACATGGTGGGACCTCTTGCAAGGTACAATTTAAATTACAAAAAATTATCTCCATTATGCCGCCAGACTGCAAAAGAGGCGGGTTTAGGAAGGGAGGTGCTTAATCCTTTTAAAAGTATTTTAGTTCGCGGAATTGAGACGCTCTATGCTTGTGAGGAAGCTTTAAATATAATTGAAAACTATGAGGAGCCGGAAAAACCTGCGGTGGATATTTTAGCAAAAGAAGCTACAGGGTATGCTGCAACCGAAGCACCCCGCGGATTAATCTACCACAGGTACAGAATAGACGATGAAGGTATTATAGCAGATGCAAGAATAGTTCCGCCTACTTCACAAAATCAAAAACAAATTGAAAACGATTTAAGAACACTAATTCCAAAATATATAAATTTACCCGATAAGGATTTGGTTTGGAAATGCGAGCAGGCAGTAAGGAATTATGACCCCTGTATATCATGCGCTACGCATTTTCTTAAGCTGAATATATTACGCGAGTAAATCTGCTCAAATAAAACTAAAATGAATGACACAGATAGAATTTTAATTATAGGTATTGGCAATGATTATAGATCCGATGATGCTGCAGGGTTAATTGCAGTAAGAAAATTAAAGAAGCTTCCGCTTAACAATGTTGATGTTATAGAATCCAATGGAGACGGAGCCGGCTTAATCGATTCATGGGCCGGAAGAAACAAGGTTATTTTGATAGATGCTGTATTATCCGGAGCTGCTCCCGGAACAATACACCGCCTTGAGGCGGAAAGCTCATCACTGCCTTCAGACTTTTACAAATTTTCAACACACCTGTTCAGTATTCCACAAGCTATATATCTTTCTGCTTCACTGGGAAGGCTGCCCGAAAATCTTGTCATTTTCGGTATCGAGGGAGCCTCATTTAAAGCCGCAGACGGCTTATCGGAAGAAGTTGAGGAAGCAATTAACAATATTGAACAGTTAGTGCAAAAAGAAATAATCAATTTTCAAAGAAAGGAAAAGGAAAAATTCTTGAATGGATAAGTCAGTTGATGTAACAACATTTGCACTGGACAACGCTGAAAACGGCTACAAAGATATAGAAAGAAGGTTAAAATATGAAACCGAACTTGATAAAGATTTTAAGGAAAAGATTGCGGAAATAGCACACGGCGAAAAATTGTACAGCTGTATCCAATGCGGAACATGCAGCGCTACATGTCCGGTAAGCCATTATATGGATTATACACCGCGAAAAATTATTCAAATGGTAAGGGAAGGATTTAAGGAAGATGTATTAAAAAGCGCAACTGTTTGGTTATGTGCGTCATGTTACTCTTGCTCGGTTGAGTGCCCTAAGGGAATAAAAATCACAGATGTAATGTATGCTTTAAAAAGAGAGGCTATTATTACAGGTCACTATCCAAAACATTTTCCAACTCCGGTTCTTGCAAATAACTTCTTCAAACAGGTGCTAAAACACGGAAGAAGCAGCGAAGGTCCTCTGCTTCTGAAAATGTATTTGAAGACTAATCCTTTAATGCTTTTTAAAAACATGAAGCTTGGATTTAATCTCTGGAAAATGGGACGATTATCTCTGAAAACCGAAAAAATTAAAAATAAAGGAAACTTAAATAAGCTGCTTGGGGGCATTGAAAAAGCAACCGGAACAGTCAGAAAGGAGGCGGCAGTCAATTGAAATATCTATATTATCCCGGCTGCTCGCTAAAATGCACCGGCAGGTCATACGAAGAATCGCTGCTTGCAGTATTTAAGGTTCTTGGTATTGATTATGTTGAGCTTGATGACTGGAACTGCTGCGGCGCTACGGCTTACATGGCTGTTGATGAAACAAAAGCATTTGCAATTGCCTCAAGAAATCTTGCACTTGCCGAACAGCAGTTTAAAAATGAAAATGAAATAAATATAATTGCGCCTTGCAGCGCTTGTTATATGGTTTTGCTTAAAACGCAAAACTTTCTTGCTCAAAATGAAACTGAGCTGAAAAAAATAAAATATGCGCTTAAAGAATCAGGATTAAATTACGAAGGAAAAGTAAAGATACGCCATCCGCTGGATGTCCTGGTTAATGATTTTGGAATAAATGCAATAACAAAAGCTGTTAAACATCCTTTAAAAGGCATTAGGGCTGCTTCATATTACGGATGTCAAACCGTGCGTCCCTATGCAACATTTGATGACGCAAGAGACCCTTCAACTATGGATAAAATAGTAAAAGCAATCGGCGCAGAACCTGTGGATTGGCCGCTGAAAACAAGATGCTGCGGCGCCAGCCTCACCGGTACGGTTGAACAGGTAGGCTTGCCATTATGTCATTCTATTTTGTATGAAGCTATAAAAAAAAGAGCGGATGTCATTATAACATCTTGCCCTTTATGCCAGTTTAATTTAGAATGTTACCAAACCAAAATTAATAAGAAATATAACCAGGATTTGCATATCGGCGTTATATATTTTACCCAGCTTTTAGGGCTTGCTCTCGGAATCCTGCCCCCGGAACTTGGGATGAACCGCCTGTTTGTAAAACCCGAAAGTGTTTACAAATCTGTGGGAGGAGGGGCAGCTATTTATGTCTAATACGTATGGTAGCACTCTAAGAATCGGATTCTATGTCTGTCATTGCGGACACAATATTGCATCGCTTGTCGATGTTGTTGATGTCCAGAAATATGTAGCAGCACTTCCGGGCGTTGTTGTTTCACGGGATTATAAATATATGTGTTCTGACCCCGGACAGGAACTGATACAAACTGATATAAAAGAATATAAACTGAACAGAATAGTTGTGGCATCATGCTCACCGCTTCTCCATGAACATACTTTCCGTGTTGCTGCAGAGAAAGCAGGGCTAAACCCATATTTCTTCCACATGGTCAATATCAGGGAAAATGTCTCATGGGTTCATGATGATAGAGCTGCAGCAACTGAAAAAGCAAAAGACCTTGCAAGAGCTGCAATTCAAAGAGTATTTTTCCATAAGCCGCTAGAAACGAAAACAGTTCCTGTTAATCCGGCTGTTTTAATAGTTGGCGGAGGAATATCCGGTATCCATGCAGCTTTAACTATTGCTAATGCAGGTAAGCACGTTTATTTAGTTGAACGTGAACCTACTATTGGCGGCCACATGGCTATGTTTGATAAAACGTTTCCTACGCTTGATTGCGCAGCATGTATTTTAACCCCCAAGATGTCAGCAATAAAATCTCATCCTAACATTACATTGTGGACTTATTCGGAAGTTGAAAAAGTAGATGGCTTCGTGGGGAATTATAAGGTAACGGTGAAACGCAAACCCCGATACGTTATAGAAGAGCTTTGCGTTGGATGTATGGATTGTATCGAAGCATGTATATATAAAGAAGCCAAATATCCGGATGAATTCAATCTTGGATTAAGCAAACGAAAACCCATATATATACCATTTCCGCAGGCAACGCCTCAGGTGGTTCTTTTTGACCCAGAAACCTGTATTGATTTCAAATCGCACCGGTGTAAAAAAACATGTATAGAAGCCTGTGACAGGAATGCAATTGACCTTAAACAGACAGAAAAATTTGAAGAAATAGAAGTAGGAACAGTAATTCTTTCAACAGGATTTAAAACATTTGATCCTAAGCTCTCGCCCCAATACGGGTATGGTAAATTCCCGAATGTTTATACTTCTTTAGAGATAGAAAGGCTTGTCAATGCTTCCGGCCCGACCAGCGGTGAAGTTATTACAAGAGATGGAAAATCGCCGAAATCAGTAGGCATAATTCATTGCGTCGGCTCGCGTGATGAAAAAACAAACAAATGGTGTTCGCGTGTATGCTGTATGTATTCTTTAAAGCTCGCTCATCTTATAAAGGAACATACCGATGCCGAAGTATATAACTTTTACATCGATATGAGAACACCCGGTAAAGGATATGAGGAATTTTATGATAAGCTTATGAACGAAGGCGTTCATTTCATAAGAGGGCGTGTTGCTGAAGTTACAGACTGGGCAATTGTTCCCGAAGAAGAGAACAGGCTTACCATCAGGGTTGAAGATACACTGATTGGCGTAGTAAGAAGAATTCCTGTTGATATGATTGTGTTATCTGTAGGGCTTGAGCCAAGAGAAGACGCATCGGAGGTTCGGAGATTATTTAATATCTCCTGTTCAACCGAAGGTTTCTTCCTTGAGCGGCATCCAAAGCTGGCACCTGTTAGCACCTTTACAGATGGTATATTTATCGCAGGGGCCTGCCAGGGCCCGAAAGATATTCCCGATTCAGTTGCGCAGGCAGGAGCTGCTGCTGCAGAAGCACTCTCTCTTATCAGTGCGGGAAATATCGAGCTTGAACCAAATACTGCAAAGATTATTGAGCAGTATTGTTCGGGCTGTAAATCATGCGTTCCGCTTTGTCCTTATTCGGCAATATCTTTCAAAGAAGATGTTAAAAAAGCATTTATCAATGAAGCTTTGTGCAAGGGATGTGGAACATGTGTTGCAGCCTGTCCATCAGGTTCAATAATTCAAAACTTATTTGAAGATGAACAAATATTCAGCGAAATAGACGGGCTTTTAAAATTTGCAGGAATTGGATTAAAAGAATCTGATACAGCCAGGAAGGAGGTTGAACATGTCTGATAATAACACAAAAAAATGGGAACCTAAAATTATTGCTTTTTTCTGCAACTGGTGCACATATACTGCTGCCGACCTTGCGGGTGTATCAAGAATGAAATATGCACCTAACGTTAGAGTAATTAGAATAATGTGCTCCGGCAGAGTTGACCCGCAATTTATTTTGCAGGCGTTTGCTTCGGGAGCCGATGGAGTGCTTATTGGAGGATGCCATCCTGGTGACTGCCATTATTCCGAAGGAAATTATAAAATGCTCAGAAGGTTCCGCTTATTACAGAAAATTCTGAAAATTATGGGAGTCGAAGAAGATAGATGCCGGCTTGAATGGATATCAGCCTCCGAAGGCGACAAGGTTAAATCGGTCATAAATGATATGGTTGAAAGAGTAAAAAAGCTTGGGCCTCTTGGTATTCCTGAAAATCTTGCAAAGCTTGATGAAGAGATGAATGTAATTGAAGATATATTTAAAAGAGAGGAGGTACTTTAACATGCCTAATGACAAATCTGATAAACCCAAAATTGGGTTTTACTGGTGTGCCTCATGCGGAGGATGTGAAGAATCTGTTGTTGACCTTGCTGAAGATATTCTGTTTGTAGCTGAAAATGTTGATATAGTCTTCTGGCCGGTAGCGATGGATTTCAAGAAACAGGATGTCGAACATATGCTTGACGGCTCAATTCTTGCAACAATGATAAATGGAGCAGTTAGGACATCAGAAAATGAAGAAATGGCAAGGCTGCTTCGCAGAAAAAGCACGCTTATTATAGCTTACGGAGCCTGCGCACATCTTGGCGGCATACCTTCTCTTGCTAATGAATTTGAAAAAGCGGAGATATTAAAATATGTTTATCATGACGCGCCAAGTGTTATTAATAATGAAGGTTCCGAGCCTCTCTCTGAGTTCAAACACAATTCCAGATCGATAACATTGCCTGAGTTTAGAAAAATGGTGCGGACGCTTGACCAGGTAATTGACGTCGATTACTATTTACCAGGCTGCCCTCCGACACCAAAGCTCCTTAAACAGGCTGTTTTAACTTTGCTTTCCGGCCAGCTTCCGGCAAAGGGAACCGTTCTTACATCGGACACTGCTCTTTGCGAAGAATGCCCGAGAAAAGATTCAAAACCGGATAATCTTTCATTTACTCATTTTGTAAGGCCGCATATGATACTTGCTGATAAAACAAAATGCTTACTTGCTCAGGGTATGGTTTGTATGGGCCCGGCAACAAGGGCTGGATGTGAAGCATTGTGTGTTACCGGCAACATGCCTTGCACCGGATGTTTCGGGCCTACTTCAAGGGTTCGGGACCAGGGTGCAAAAATTCTATCTTCAATTTGTTCGAACATTGAAGCAAGGTCTGAAGACAGAATAGATAAGGTTCTCGAAGATATCCCTGATCCTATTGGTACTTTTTACAGGTACGGGCTAGCAGGCTCACTGCTGAGAAAAAAGAAAACTGAATCTAAAGACGGAGGAATTAATTGAAATGGCACATAGAACTCAAGAATTGTGGAACGAAGGGCTGGCTAAAGCAAACCGTTCATACATGCATGAACGCCGGATTGTTATTGATCCTATATCAAGACTTGAAGGACACGGAAAGATTGATATCCTGCTTGATGAAAAAGGGGAAGTAGAAAAGGCATATTACCAGATACCCGAATTAAAGGGATTCGAAATCTTTTGCAAAGGCAGGCCAGCTGAAGATATGCCGCAGATAACAAGCAGGATATGCGGCGTTTGCCCTACAGCCCACCACATGGCAGGAACAAAAGCCCTTGATAGCCTTTACAAAATTGAACCAACTTCTACGGCAAAAAAATTAAGAGAACTGATATACAATTTATTTATGCTTGAAGACCATGCACTGCATGTTTATGTTCTCGGCGGCCCTGATTTTATTGTTGGGCCTGATGCCCCAAAAGAAAATCGGAATATACTTGGTGTTATTGAAAAGCTTGGCATTGAGACAGGTAAAAGAGTGATTGCTATGCGCAGAAGATTAAGAGAGCTTGTCACTTATCTTGGCGGTAAAATTATTCATCCTGTTTTTGGTTTGCCAGGCGGTGTCACAAAGGGAATTGAACCTGACCAGCTCCTGCGGTTTAAAGAAAT
>DASXTZ010000319.1:0-1812 GCA_036505135.1 Ignavibacteria bacterium | reverse complement strand
TGGATTTGACTCCAACTCTTTTGACTGTCCCTCCAAAATTATATTACCTGTTTCCAGCACATAGCCGTAATTGGCAATTGATAATGCAAGATGAGCATTTTGCTCAACCAGTAAAATAGTAACGCCAAGCGTTCTGTTTATTTCAACAATCTTTTCGAATATAGTTTTTACAAGAATAGGCGCTATGCCTAATGAAGGCTCATCAAGAAGCAGCATTTTTGGCTTAGACATTAGCGCACGAGAAATTGCCAGCATTTGCTGTTCGCCTCCTGATAATGTTCCTCCGGGCTGTTTTATTCTTTCCTTTAAACGGGGGAATATCGAAAAAATAAAATCCTGATCTTTACTAAAATTTTGTTTATCTTTTCTAAGGTATGCACCCATATCAAGATTTTCTTTTACAGTAAGGTTTGCAAATATTAATCTTCCCTCGGGAACCTGGCAAACACCCATTTCTACAACTTTATGCGGAGGGCAGTTTGTTATATCGTTATCTTCGTAAAAAATCTTTCCTCCCGCTGATTTTATAACACTTGATATTGCCCTTAGAGTAGTAGTTTTGCCCGCGCCGTTTGCTCCTATTAAGGTTACAATTGCTTTTTCAGGAACGCTTATAGAAATTCCCTTAATAGCATTAATTGCACCGTAATTAACGATTAAATTTTCTACCCTTAGCATATTATTTCTTTACCTGCTCTCCAAGGTATGCCTCAATTACCTTAGGGTCTTTTTGGATATCCTCAGGCTTTCCCTCTGCAATTTTTTTCCCGTAATCCAGAACAAATATCCTCTCACATATTCCCATTACAACGTTCATATCATGCTCAACCAGAAGTATTGAAATGTTAAACTTATCTTTGACATTTTGTATGAGGCTCATTAAATCCTTTTTCTCTACCGGATTCATGCCTGCTGCCGGCTCATCAAGAAGTAGCAGTTTAGGCTTTGTAGCAAGCGCGCGGACAATCTCCAGCTTGCGCTGTTCACCATATGGAAGATTTTTTGCGTATTCATCAGCATCGACATGGAGGTCAAACATTTCAAGCAGCTCGTGGATTTCATTATCTATACTCTTTTCTTCATCATAATAACTTTTTAACTGCAAAACCGAGCTGAATAATCCCTTCTTTAACCTTTTAATATATGATATCCTAACATTATCCCTAACCGAAAGGCTGGGGCAAAGCCTGATATTTTGGAATGTTCTTGCAATTCCTTTATGTGTTACTTCAAATGGTTTATATTTAACTATGCTTTCATTATTGAAAACAACATCTCCTTCGGTTGGATCATAAACTCCGGTTATTATATTGAAGACGGTGGTTTTCCCCGCGCCGTTGGGGCCTATCATTCCTACTAATTCATTAGAACCCACATATTCGGTAAGTGAATCTACAGCAGTTAACCCCCCGAATCTTATTGTACAATTATTTAATTTTAAGACTTCCATTTACGATATTGTTTCCTGCGGTTCTGTCTCCGGTCTAAGCTTCTTTTTCCTGTAAATTTTTATTCCAAATATTCCTTGCGGACGGACTATCATCATAATAATTAATAGCAGTGCATAGACAATCATCCTGTATTCCTGAACGTCTCTTAAAAGTTCAGGCAATATTGTTAAAATTACCGCTGCAAGTGCTACCCCGAATATACTTCCCATTCCTCCCAGAATGACCATCGCTACAATTTCTACTGATCTTAAAAAGTTAAAATCT
Source organism: Ignavibacteria bacterium (assembly GCA_036505135.1). Classification (GTDB taxonomy): domain Bacteria; phylum Bacteroidota; class Ignavibacteria; order Tepidaquicellales; family OLB5; genus DASXTZ01. The sequence goes on along the minus strand of DASXTZ010000319.1, from coordinate 97 downwards.
TCGGGATTAATATATTGAATAAAGTGAGAGTATAATCCTCCCGCTATTCCTGCAAAAAATGCTCCGACAATAAATGCCTGAACCTTAAATCTGGTAG
>DASXTZ010000318.1:0-4366 GCA_036505135.1 Ignavibacteria bacterium | reverse complement strand
ATAGTGTATTGGGATAAAGCAACTGTAACAGAAATATTTAAAGGCAGTATTGAAAGAGATGGCAGATTAACAGTATATGAACGGGAAAGCAGCGTAGGCGGTGTATACTCGATGACGATGAAAGAAGGTGAGCTAAGCGGTACATGGACAAGGAAAAAAGACAATGAAACAAAATCGTGCTATCTGAAAAAAGCCAGCAAACTAATAATTCCGCGTATCAGGCCTGTGGATTTTATGGGTATGATATTTGATAATATAACAAGATATGCAAGCACGCAGGTAGACCAATATCTTAATAATGTTTACAATTCATGGCATACGCCTGAAAGAAGCCTTAAAAAAACTTTTAAAGATTATATTAAAGATTTTAGCCACACATTTTCGGATTCATTGGTATCAGCCAATGCAGATAATTTTTCCGCCTATTGTTTTGTAAATGTAGTTCATGACGCTACGGATTTTGACAGCGAGTTCGTTAATTTAACAACCATACGTTATAATACAAGGTACACCCTGATAAATGTAAACAGCATGTGGAAGATACTGGAGTATAAACTAATTTCTCAGGACACGGTTGATAAAAATTATAATATTTCCGGTAGAAATTCATATGTTCAAATCAATGAAGTCAATCCGAACACTGCAGATATTGGTGATACCGCAGAAATTAAAATTTCTTCGGATTTCAACACAATGGAAGTGGATAAGCTTAAGGTTTTTATAGGAGGTTCCGAAGCAAATGTTTTAGAAAGAACCCCCAGGCTCTTTAAGGTTATTGTTCCTGATTTAAAAGACATAAACAATTCAGTAATTGTTTTTAAATATAAAGATAAAGAATTTCCGGAGTTTAACCAATTTAAAATTAAGCCGAAAGAATCCAAAGGAATTCCATGGTATTATTATGCAATAGGATTTTTGGTTTTATCGCTTTTTACAATTTTTGTTATCCGCCGGAACCAGAATCTTGCACGGGAAAAAGAACGTTTATCACAAACAACCTCGCTGCTCACCGAAGAGAAAAATAAGCTCTCGGCGGCAAACGAAGAGCTTTTATTTAATATATCGAATAAACCTGATTCCGGTGCTGTTAAAAAAATACAGTTACCGCAGCCAGCGGTTCCGCAGGAATTAATCGATGCATGCAAGAGAAGAGAATGTGTATTATATACCGGCGCCGAAATAGCTGTCCAGGCAGGATTTCCTGAATGGAACAGTTTTGTTTTTGACCTTCTTAACTGGTCAGTTGAAAATAAATATATTGAAGATGAATCTTTGATAGATTCTCTTAAAACATCGCTTGATAGCGGGAATATTAACAGGACAGCAGATAGCATTATATTTAGCCTCGAAAAACGTAATGTTAACCTGAATGAATATCTTAATAAGATATTTATCCAGCCAAAACCTGAAATTCCCGGTATCTACAAGGTTATAAAATCTACCAACTATAGTGCTATTTTATCTACTACATATGACCAGACAATCGAAAGGACTTACGATTCCCAGATAGAAGTGCTTACGTATAACGATATCGAAAAGCTGCAGGAAGCAGTCTCAAATAATTCATTATTCCTTTTAAAAATATTCGGAGATATTCCAAAACAGGAAACTGTGCTGATTTCACCTTCTAGATTTGATGATGAGATGCTGAGGAATCTTCAGTTTTCACAATTCATCGAAACATTATTTTATTCGAGAAGTGTATTGTTTATTGGTGAAGATTTTGAGGGAATAGAGTCATTTTTTAATAGTGTTAAGTTCAGGGGTTTCCGTTCGAGGCCGCATTATGCCCTGGTCGGAGTGAAAACATACGGATGGAAAACTGCTGCGCAGGTAATGGAAGAAAAATTCGGTATAAAAGTAATTCCATATGAGCATGGCAATAATGATCAGCTGGCAAAGTTTATGAGTGAGCTATCTATTTCAGCACCAAATACGCAGGCAGGCGTGAATGAAAAGAAATACACGCTTATTAAAAAGTTAACCTTAAAAAACATTGGACCATTCGAAAATCTTGAGCTTACATTCGATAAGAACTGGAATATATTATTAGGCGATAACGGTGTTGGAAAATCAACAATACTAAAAGCAATAGCAACTGTAATTTGCGGAAGTGACGCATCTTCGTATGCATACAGACTGATAAAAAGCGGCCAAAACGATGCAACTATTATTTTGGAAACAGAAGATATATTTGATAATTCAAATGAAAATGAAAGTTATGATGGAAAACAAAAAGCATATATTGCCAAAATATTCAAGACAGGAAGGGATAAAGCGGAAATTGAAAGATATGTACGTCCGTTAGATGCAGAGAATTGGCTGGTACTTGCTTTTCCGCCATTAAGAACTGTTAGCTGGATAAGACCGGCCGGGCCGCAGCCTGATGGCTCTAAAATTTCCGTCAGCGAAGACATGCTCCCTATTATTGCCGGCGAAACCGATCCCCGAATGGATAAGCTGAAACAATGGGTTGTTAACCAGTATTTTAAAAGCACAGATAAAAATAAGTCGGATGAAGAAAAGAATATTTATAAAAAACAATTAGACAGGTTTGCTCAAATTATAGATGACCTTACGCCTAACCTCCTTGTCAAAGACCTTGAAATCAATACTGATACTTTTGAAGTATCCATCACAACTGAAGACGGTAAAATTCCGATTGAAGCTATAAGCCAGGGAACATTATCTTTAATAAGCTGGGTGGGAATATTAATGCAAAGGCTTTATGAAGTTTTTGGCGAAGAAGATGACCCATTATTACAGCATGCAAAAGTTATTATGGATGAAGTTGATGCTCACATGCATCCTCAATGGCAGCAAACATTGATATATAACCTGAAAAAAGTATTCCCAAATGTCCAATTTATTGTAAGCACTCATTCACCTTTTGTGGTGGGAGGAATGAACCCAGAGCAGGTCTTCAAGTTTGCAAGGAATGAAGAAGGAAAAATAGTCAGGATAGAAGTCTCGGCCGAAGATACACACGGTAGAATCGACCAGATTGTTACAGGTCCATTATTTGACCTTGAATATGGCAGGGATAATGAAACCAAAATATTGTTAAAGAGATATTCAGAGCTTAGCACCAAATTAGAACTTACCGGCGAGGAAGAAAAAGAACTTGAAAACTTATCTATAAAGCTGAACAAGACTTTATTATTACCGCATGAGAAGAAAGAGGCACGAAATGTATTTGAGATGATACAGGAAAGTCTGGTAGAAAAGTTAAAAACAATGGACAAAACTCAAAAAGAAAAAATACTTAAAGAGATGGAAATCCAGGTTCAGGAAGGATTAACAAAATTTAAAAAATAACAATGGGACTTATAAAAAAAATAGATCCGTCAAAAGACCCTGATTTAAAAGACTGGTATAGTAAATGGAAGTCTAAGGCTGATGAAGAAACTAAAAATTCTATCAAGACTCATGGGAAGAAAATCAATTTTTCCTGGTCATTTGATAAGAAAAGCGATAATACCTATGATATTAAAATAAATATAGATGAAACTGCCAATAACGATTGGGCTGAAGGCAAGTTAAAAATAATAATCAAAACCGAAGATGATAAATATACTGAAGAGAAAGCAGACAGTAAGAATAAGAAAGAAACATTTGAAATAAATGTTAGAATAAAACCTGTTAAAGTAATTGTTTACAAGCGATTTGAAGCCAAAGCCGCCCTATATGGCGATTATAAAAGAGTATTAATGAAATCGTTTAATAACAGGTGTGCATATTGTGAATCATATATTACCCACATAGATTATGGAGATGTAGAGCATTTCAGGCCCAAAGGCAATGTAACAGATGACCCCGAACATTCAGGTTATTTCTGGCTGGCATATAATGAATCAAATTTCCTGTTATCATGCGCAAAATGCAACCAAATAGGAGGCAAGCTGAATAATTTTCCTATTGAAGGGAAAAGGGCGTATTTCCCGGATGATAAATTAGAAGATGAAAAACCGGTTTTGTTGGATCCCTCTGAAGACGATATACTTGAACATCTTGATTTTTGTCCTAAGGAATTTGAATTATGCAAAGGACCGGTCGCAGGTAAAACACCACGGGGGAAAAGATCTATAGATATTTATAATTTAAACAGGGACCTGTTAAAATCAATGAGAAATCAGAAGCAGGCTGATATTATAAATGCTCTGAAAATAAAATTACTCCAAATTATAACGAGCGGGCTTAATACTAACATTGCTGATGAGATTTCGAAAATTGTTGAAGAACAGGAATTTCAGTCAGCTTGTATTGCAGCAGCAAATGCATGGCGCGAATCATTAAAAAGCCATTTATAAATGAATAATTTTATATCTTCATTATCGCTGTACGAATTTTTAAGAATTTTGATGCC
>DASXTZ010000317.1:0-4129 GCA_036505135.1 Ignavibacteria bacterium | reverse complement strand
AGGCTTGTCTAAAAGAAAGTACCAAAGAAAGGGGCACTCTCGGAAAACTGCCGGTTTCGTCTTTTCGCAAGCTAAATTTCGGAAACGCCCCCGAGTGCTCGGGGTCAAACAGTCCGAAATTTTTAACGCTTACTTGATATCTCGTTATTCCGGCATTTCCCTTAAAGGGGTAAAAAAGCTTCAACTAATTTTTGGTTCTGGAGTTTACCCGCACTTGATGCAGGATATCGAAACAAAAGAACAAGAGGAAATAAGCTTTTACTTTCTTTTGGGCAAGCCTGCCTGCAGCAGGCAGGCAAAAGAAAGTATAAAAAGAATTGGTTAATGTTGTTGGTCATAAGATCAACAACGAATCAGATTAATTAAAATTTTATTGGTATCCTCATAATCGAACTCCCAATTTTCATTAAAAACTTAAGCAGGGATTTTTTTATTCCAAAAGAAGATAGCCACCATTTTTCAAATATTATTTTTCCATAATGCCACGACTTGCCAACATTTCTGATTTTTACATCGGGAGATGGTTCACCAAAGAAGTTGCCATAGGCAAACCCGGCAGAGTGTTCACCTGCTTCGAGCATACAAAAGCCGTCACCGCAAAATACAGTCTTTGGCACCTCGCCATTAATTTCGCTGGAAATTCTTTCGGCTGCTATTTCTGCCTGTAAATGAGCAAAAATGCCTGCCTTAGGGAGCATTAAAGGAACATCCGGTTTCCACTTTCCCGGAATTGTTATTGAAGTAACATCTCCAATTGCATATACGTTGGGAAATTTAGTTTGCAGTGTTGAACGGTCAACCGGTATCCAGCCGCTCTGACCTGCCAGCTCTGAATGCTGTATTACAGAAGGAGCCTTATGCGGTGGAATAATGACAAGCATGTCATAACCATATTTGCCATTAGCTTCAAACAGCAATTCTTTCCTGGAATTATCCACCTCAAAAATTTTATGCTGGGTATGTAAATTAATATGTTTAGAAGCAAGAACTTGTTTTACAGCCTCGCCCAGCCCTGGTCCTCCAACCGGCATCGGGAACGGCTCAGGTGTATATATACTTATATCTATTTTATCCCTGATATTTTTCGTTTCAAAAAAATCAGAGATAAGCAGGGCTCCTTCATAAGGAGCCGCGGGGCATTTAAATGGAAGCGATGTAATCACAACGGCAATTTTGCCTTCAGTAAATTTTTGCAGTCCATGATACAGTTTCTCTGCCCCTTCAAGAGTGTAGTAATTATGTGCGCCCGATGGATTACCCGGAATGCTTTCGGGATGCATAGCGGCGCCAAGTGCAACAATCAGGTAGTCATAATCTATTTTTCGGTTTGAAGTTCCTATGAGTTTTTCATCAATATTGATCTCCAGAACCTCTTCGTTTATTATTTCAACACCTTTTTGAAGCAGGCTTGAAATATCAACTTTAATATTCTCTTTTTTCCGGCTTCCGGTCATTAACCATAAAAAGGATGGCGCAAAAGCATGCTCCTTATTTTTCTCAATCACTATAACTTTATGCCCGGTGTTCAGGCGTTTAATCAGCTCATTGGCGGTTACTATACCGCCGACTCCCCCGCCAAGAATTACGATTTTTTTCATATTATACCAAAGGAAATTTTATTGAAAAAAAAATTTTTATTACGGGCTATACTTTGTGCTCAGAACGATATAACTTTATCGGAATCAAGTACCCAGCTTGTAAATTCAGACATTGTACTTCGTTCAGTTCCCTCAAGCAGCGGAATATTCTTAAGACCTCTTGCGTCCAGACAGGTTCCGCATAGCTTTACCTCCCCACGGTTTAACAAAATAGATTTTAACATCCTTTCTACGTTATAATAACCGCTAGGTGTAATTTGGTTTTTTACAGCACAGGTGACAGAATCAGCCATTAGAAATATTCTGATATTGACCTCTGAATGTTCTTTTTGCACCATCATGGCATGCCTTAAAGCATTGTAGGCTTTTTCATTGCCATAAGGAGCATCATGTATTACTATTAATTCTTTCATATACTAATAAGTAGTATTTATAAATTATATTTTTAATTTATTTGAATTTTCTCATTAGCTGGCTTTGATTGCGTATCCGTTCTTTAAGCACTTCTCTCATAATCCGAAAAGCTTCATAAACTTTAGTACTGGAAAGCTTGTAATAAACATGTAACCCCTCTTTGCGGTGAGTAAGGATTCCTTTTTGAACCATAACAGTCAGGTGCTGTGAAAGATTAGACTTGGTTGCTCCTGTTTTTTCCAAAATTTCACCAAAGGTGAATTCTTCATCCCTGAGTACATCTATGATCTCTATTCTTATTGAATTCGCCAACGCCTTACAGACATCTGCATGCATATTATAAAGCAATTTTTTTTCCATATTATTCTATTAGTTCATTAGTTCACAAATATATGAATTAATGAACGATATTGCAATACTAAATATTGAGTTGTAGAAAGTAATTAAGTTGTTACCCGCAGTTCAATGAAAACCTATAGCAATTAGTAATAATGGCAGCCAAATCGCAGCGAGGATTTTATATAAAATAGAAGAGAGTTTATTAACTCCCTTATTATTTGGTACTTACACATGTAAACAAGCGATTGCTTTCAAATCCGAAATTGACAGCTTATTACAAATGTCTCATTATTCCTCAGGTTTATATACAACTATACCATAATAGTAGGTTTCTCTTGTGTGTTTATTGAAATTTAGGCACCATTTGGAAAGCTCTTTTGGAGTGAGGTGTATCTTTATTCTTCTTCTTTCAGGGTCAACAGCAGTAATATATTTATTCTCATAGTTAACAACGCTTATCCAGTGGTCTTCGTGGTCAGTCAATATAATAAGCTTGTGACCTTTTTTCAGATTATAGATCACCCTTTGCTTAAAAGCCGGTTCGGAACGGTTCGTGAAATCCTTATAGGAAAACCCCAGCAGCCTGAGAGTTTTTTTAATTTTTTTCTCACTTGTTCCGTGTCTTTTATCAGAGCCTGCAATTTCTCTTAAACGCCTTTCAGAAACTATATAACCAAAAGCAAGAAGAGCATTTCTAATCGAGGCAGGTCCGCATGTAAATCTGGTTTCTTGTCTGTGGAATGTCATGGGTTTTTTGGTACCTTTAAGAATCTAAGTTAATATGAGCAAAACTTATAATACATATAATATTTTTTTCATTGTATTAGTTCATTAAATAATTTTTTTACAAATTCCGTAAAAACAGTAAGTTATTTACATAATTTACAATTGTTTACAGCCCGTTCATAGCTATTTATTTTTAAATCATTAAAATTGTTCAAGATGGAACTATTTCAATTCCAGTATTATTATGAATTATAACCACAAGAACCATGAATGCCTGTAGAATACTCCTGATCATATCCATTCTATTAATCACATCCGCAGAATTATTAACACAAAACAGTATTGTAACAGGAATGGTCACTAAAGCAGATGGGACTCCAATTGCAGATGCCTCAATAACACTCTCATCATTTGAAACTGACTTTCGAACAACTTCCGATTCAACCGGTATATACCATATAAACAATATTCCTGCAGGCAGATATGATATTAAAGCTGAGCTTGCAGGATACAAGGATTTCGAGAAAAAAAATATCCGATTAAAAGCAGACGATTCATTATGGTTTGATATTGTCCTAAAAGAATTCACATATACTACAGAAGAAATCGATGTCGTAACCGAGCGCTTTAGGCAGGCACAAAATGATATGCGAACCAGCCTGATTAACTTATCCCCTAAAACAACTAAAATAATTCCCGGTGTCGGGGAAGATGTTTTACGTTCGCTTCAAACCCTTCCCGGAGTAAGCGCCCCGAATGATTTTTCATCGCAGCTGATTGTGAGAGGCAGCGGGCCGGACCAAAATCTGATTGTAATGGATGATATAGAAATATTTAACCCCTACAGGCTCTATGGCGTATTCAGCATGTTCAACCCTGAAACGCTTTCGGAAATAAATCTGATGACGGGCGGATTCCCTGCTAAATACGGCGACAGGCTGAGCGCTGTACTGGATGTAACAAATAAAGAAGGAAGCAAAAGCAAGTATTTCACAGGCCTAACGAATGTTAATATTGCAAATGCAAATTTGGTTTTTAGCGGCAAACTGCCA
>DASXTZ010000316.1:0-9280 GCA_036505135.1 Ignavibacteria bacterium | reverse complement strand
CATATTTTCCCGAATACACTCACGGGCCGGATGAATACCTTGAGCATCTGTATAAGATCAAGCAGAATGTGGGTATTCCTGTTATAGGCAGCCTTAACGGCTCGACCCCCGGTGGCTGGACGCGCTATGCGAAGCTTATTGAAGAAGCCGGCGCTGATGCGCTTGAGCTTAACGTTTACATGCTGGCAACAGACCCGGCAATGAGCTCCTGGGACATAGAAAATATTTATATAGATACCCTTCGGCTGGTTAAGCAAACTGTTGGAATTCCGGTAGCAATGAAGATAAGCCCCTACATAAGCTCACTTGCCCACTTTGCACACCAGCTGGATAAGAATGGCATCGATGGGCTTGTTCTGTTCAACCGTTTCTACCAGCCTGATATTGACCTTGAAAACCTTGATGTGGTTCCTAACATTATTTTAAGCAACAGGCAGTCGATGCGTTTGCCGCTTAGGTGGATAGCGATATTATACAGCAGGCTGCAGGCCGACCTTGCAGCGACTAGCGGCGTTAATACTGCCGAAGACGTTATTAAACTTACCATGGCAGGTGCGAAAGTAACGCAGATGTTTGCTGCATTGCATAAGTTTGGTATTGAACATATAAAGAGTGTGATACTGGATATGGAAAAATGGATGATAGAGCATGAGTATGACTCACTGCACACAATGCGCGGAAGCATGAGCTATAAATCGGTATCCAATCCAGGCGCATTTGAAAGAGCCAACTACATGAAAGCACTGAATAGCTTTATGTAAGTTTGTTAAGTTAGTTGAGTTTTTTGAGTTTAGTCCCCGCAGAGCGTCTAGAAAGGACTCTGCGAGAATGATAACGCAGAGTCTCTTTTTTTATTAACCTTTGGGGTTGTTGCCACTAACAGCTAGTCTTTATATCTTTCTTCCTACTATCTCCTCAAACACTTTATTTATTGCTTCATTTATTAAGGCTTCTTTAGAATGAGATTTTGTATGAACCGAACCCTTCATTTTGTTTTTTATTTCACTCAGTTCATTTTGCAGCTCATTAAGCTCTGTTTTAACGCCTGCAATATCTTTTATCAGCTTTTCGACCGAATCCTTATACCTCATCATATCATTTTTCAAAATGGAGGTCTCATGCTCTCTGCCAAGTATGTTTTTTATATTGTCTGAGCTTGCTTCCTTCAGCATAAGGTTAATTGCATCGGGATTGGCCGGAATTATCACGCTTGAGTATTCATATAAATACCATTTGGGATAAATCGTAATACCGGTTTCAGTGTTAACTTTTTTTGCACCCTTGGGCTTCCAGCCGACTGACCAGGAATTAATGTATCCCTCTGCATTGAAGCGCATTACATCATTGCCAAGGGGAGTATTTGCAAACTCGGTTTTAGCCAGCACACCGTTCTCATCTGCGTTGCGCCATAATGACTTGCCAATAACAAGCTCCGATGGCGGCGGAACGCGGTCTTCAAGCAGGCTGAGCCCGAGTGAGTGGCTCCATAGCACCGCTTTGAACTTGCTGTCATCCATTCCCTTAGGCAGAAGTATTTCACCGAACTCATCCACCCCGGCGGTTGAAATGTAATGGGTTATTGTCCGCTCTTTCTCGCTGAACTCTTTATTTGATGTTTGAAATAATTTTTGGTTCAAGACCTCTCCCCCTGCCCCTCCCCATATAGGGAGGGGGGTTTTTTAATCTTTTTAATCTTTTGTTTTTTTCTTTTAATTCTTAATTCACAATGGTCCTCGCTTCGCTGAAACCTAATTGCTTTTAAACACACCCCGGCTCTAAAGCCTGCAGCAGGCAGGCCTCTCAAGAGGGGAATTATTACATATGCTTTGATTTTGAATTCATAATTGCTCCGCGCTACGCTGTTCATAATTCTTAATTGCTTCTAGAAAATCCTTCCATTTCCCTGACTTCATCGGCTGTAAGCCAGCCATGCTTCAGACCGCTTTCGTAATACTTCAGGTCAAGCTCAATATCACGGGATGCGATCTTATCATGCTTAATAAAATAATCATAACCGAAATCAAGACGCGCAAAGTCTTTCGTCAAGACATCGTCTATATAATCCATAATGGGATCTATCACTGAAGTGCAGAAAAGATATATTACAGTATCTGCATTACCCCGCTGAACAAGCTCTGATTCACCAAGCAGAAGCTTATTAACCTGGAATGCAGCGCATATTTCTTTTTGTGTTAACGCCCGCTGAGAGGTAATATCCATATCTTTTATTGAATACGCGCCGGGGATTGGTTTTAAGCCCTGTTCGAACACGGCAACTCTGTATGCATTTTCGCTTCCTCCCGCATAGCGTTCGCTAATATGCTCAACCATCCTATCGAAGCTTTCCCTGCTCATTTTCTGGTCGGTAGAAAATGCTGCGCCGTAAAATCCGCCTTCCTTATAGAACTTTTTCTGGTACGCAGTCTGGAATTTATCCACTTCAAGCTGGTTAAGTATGTTAGATATAACAGGCCTTCCCTTAACATGGTCGGAAGGGTCGGGATAGCGCAGATGGATAACGTCTTCCTTATTCAGCCTTGCGAGGTTATACCCGGTATTATACTCATAATATTCTATCCGCTCCACATTTAACGGGTAGGAATTCATTCTGTCGGGGTGAAGCTGAATCAGCTGGCGCGGAATTCCCATGCTATCGCGGAGCTTGAGCAGATAAGAGCTTCCAAAGATGATAAAATTCTGCGCTATGCGGTATTTTATTTCCCACCAAGTTTGGAAATCGTTAGGGCTTGAGAAAATATTTGTTAAAGGATGTATGGTTATTTCGTCGCCGGAGGAATTATCATACAGGCGGAATTTTATCTTTGCAAAATATTTCCCCCAAACGTCAGCGCAGGCAGCCACCCATCCTGAATAATTTGACGAGCCCGGGCTGTAATAATTTGAAAATGTTTTCGAAAAAAGGTTATAATCATTTAATCCGATAGAAAACCCTTTTTGCCTGAGATATTTGATTAAAATTTTAGTAAGAATGTTCATAACTCACCCCAACCCCTCTCCACATAGAGAGGGGAGAAAGGCAATTTATTTTTTATTTAATTTGAATAATCTGATTAATTTGATTAATCTGATTAACCGTGGTCTAATACTAAGCCGAAAAAAACAGTTTGTCAAGTTTTATATTCATAACATGCTGATTTTTTCATTGATATTGATTCGCCCATGAAATAAATTGTGCTTCATGTCATTTATAAAAATAAACGGTGTTAACTTTTTCTATGAATTGAAGGGAAGGGGACAGAACCCCCTGGTTTTTGTGCACGGTTCATGGAGCGACCATCATGCATGGGATATGGTTTCAGAATTATTATCGGATGATTTCAGGATACTTTCGTATGACCGCAGAGGGCACAGCATGAGCGAACGCCCCGAGATGCAGGGAAGTATCAATGAAGACAGCGATGACCTTGCATCTATAATAAAGGAACTGGGACTTTCGCCTGCGCATATAGCAGGTAATTCTTTCGGTGCTTCAATAAGCCTTCGCACTGCATTGCGGCATCCGGAGGTAATCAGAACAATATCGGTTAATGAGCCGCCTCTTTTCGATCTGCTTGAAGGAAACGAAAATATGAAAAAGACCCTTCTTGAAATACGCAGCCGCCTTGATAAGGTCGCCGGTATCCTTGAAAGGGGCGATATGGAGTCCGGCGCACGCATTTTTTTCGAAACCATTGCAGGCTCTGCGGGTGACTGGGAAAGGCTTCCTGAAGAAATTCAGAAGAGATACATTTTCAATGCGCCCACATGGCTTGATGAGACAAAAGACCCTGAGTCATTGCGATTAGACATAAATGAGCTGGCAAAATTTCAAAAGCCGGCACTGGTAACCCGCGGCGGGACAAGTCCCCCATTCTTCCACGTGATAGTAGAGCTGATATCAGATGTTTTGCCAAATGTTGAGCGTCATATTTATCCTAATGCAGGCCATTCCCCGCATGCAAGCCACCCGGAAGAATATGCAAAGCAGGTAAAAGAGTTTATTTCGGAAGCAAGCAAATAAATGTCTTTCTTAAAGAAAATTTTAATTGTTCTTTTGTCTTGATACAAAAGAACCAAAAAATCAAGGCAGCTAAAAATTTGCTAAAATTTACTTCGTGTAACTGCAAGAAAATGAACTCGTCCGCCAGCTGGCGGACTCAAACATATTTTCTTGCGAACGTTCCACTTCAGTAAATTTTTTAACACAAATTTTTAAATGCCACTTTATAAAGCTTACTAAATAATAGGTGAAACTTTTTTTGAATTTTTGCTTAACTAATTATATTCCCATTATGCATTTTGCATTTGCAAAACGAGTTTATAATTTCGAGAATTTCCTTAAAGTAAGAAGGACTTAACCTGGTATGATAGAGGAAATCTTCATTCTTGCATCAAGGATTTTACATGAATGTTTTTCGTGGGTAAAAACAAAAGGATTCAGGTCTATCTCGGAAAACTCGGGGAAATCTGCTGCAAGCTGTGAGAGCCTTAAGAGGCTTTCTCTTATGAAGCCGCAATTGACGGGCTTATTACCACGGACGCCCTGCAGTATTTTATAGCTCTTAATTGACTTTATCATATTTTCAGCTTCAATATCCGTAACGGGTAAAAGGCGGAAGCTGACATCTTTAAACACTTCAACATAAATACCGCCAAGCCCGAACATTAGAAGATGTCCCGCTTTTTCATCTTTTGATATGCCTATAATTGTTTCAATACCGCCCTTTATGTAAGGCTGGATAATAAACTGTTCAAAATTATGCAGCTGACTATGTGATTCCAGATTTTTCATCATTGTTTCAGCAGCACTTGTAAGCATTTCTTTGCTGTAGATTCCTGTTATAACTCCGCCAACTTCACTTTTATGCACAAGCATCTTCCCCGAAGCCTTAAGCACAACCGGATAGTTAAAAGAGCCTGAAAGCTTGTTTAACCCATCAATATCTTTTGCATATGAGGTTTCAATAACAGGCAGGCCGTAAGCATTTAGAATCCTGCAAACATCGCTGAAGGCCAGATACATATCCTTTTCATTTTTAAATTTCGAAAGAATACATCTAACAGCTTCTTTATCAACATCGAAAGTTTTTATTACGCCGACCGGCTGTGATTTCCATAGAGTGTATTTATACATCTGGGCAATTGCCCTTGCAGCCGCCTCGGGAAAACGGTATACTGGAGGATGATGCGGCATTGCTTCTGAAAGCTTAGGTATTACATCATCCTGCGACATCAGCACCAGCATATTGGTTTTATCCGACCCTTCCATTGCTTCGCAGATTGCCTTAGCTATTTCAACCGTATTAGGGACAATAGGCGGGCCAAAAATCACAATAAGAGAATCGATGTTTTCATCTTCCAAAATTACTTTCACTGCTTCCTTGTACATTTCTGCAGTAGCGGGAGGAAGCAGGTCAACCGGGTTTGAAACAGGTCCTTCAGGCGGGGCAATTTTTCTAAGCTTCATCTGCGAAGCCCTGCTAAGCTCGGGTACCTTTAAGCCTGCACCTGCTAGCTCATCAACTGCAAGAATTGCGGGACCGCCCGCATTAGTTAAAATTGCAACCCTGTTTCCGGCAGGCAAGTTGCCTTTATCGAACCCGCGCGCAATATCAAACATTTCTTCTATGGTGTTAACACGGATTACACCAGCCTGCGCGAGGAAGGCATCTACAACTGCATCACTTGAGGCAAGCGCACCGGTATGCGATGATGCGGCGCGGATACCTGCCTCTGTTCTTGCTCCCTTTATTACTATAACCGGTTTTGTCTTTGTTGTTTCTCTTGTCAGCTCCATGAATCTTCTCGGGTTTCCGAAAGATTCAAGATAAACGGTGATAACTTTTATTTCGGGATTCTTCTTCCAGTATTCAATTACGGTATTTCCTGATACATCAGCCTTATTTCCGATACTTATAAATTGTGCGATTCCGATATCATACTGCTGGACTGTTTTCAACACGGCAGCTCCAAGCGCCCCGCTTTGTGAAACAAAACCGATTCCACCCTCACCCGGGTTGGTTAAAACAAATGTTCCATTGAGCTTTATCTTAGGGTTAGTATTAATAATTCCCATGCAGTTAGGTCCTACAAGCTGCATTCCGTATTGTTTTACTTTTACTTTCAGCTCGTCTTCAAGTGAAGCACCCTCCTTGCCGGCTTCCTTGAATCCGGCAGTGATGACAATAACTGCAGGCACCTGCTTTTTGCCGCATTCATCAATAACAGGAACCACAAAATCTTTAGGTACCATTATGATCGCAAGGTCAACTGCATCTTCAATATCTGAGAGGCGTTTATATGCTTTAATGCTGTGAACTGAGCCGGATTTCTGATTTACAGGAAATATTTTCCCTTCATAGCCGTACCCGATAAGATTATGTATCAGATCCCAGCTAAGTGTTCCTTTTTTTGAGGAAGCGCCTATTATAGCAATAGATTCGGGGTAGAAAAATTTTTCCATAAAATTATTATAAAAGAAAGATTAAGATTATATGAAAAGGCTAAATCTCTATTCCCAGTGTTTTCAAAACCTCTTTAACAAAGTTCATTGCACCATTGAATGACCAGAATATCGGTATATTAACAACAAGTATAATCAATGCGAAAAGAACATTGCGTATTGAAGAAAATAAAATTTCCACTTAAATATTCCCCCTACAAAAATATTTATTCGTGCCACAGCTGAATAAATAAAATAATTTTGCATCTGATAATTCGTATTAACATTCATAGATTTAGCCGTAGCACGATTACCAGCGCGGTAATCCTTTTTACTTTTTACTGCTATCTTCATCGGCAATAACAATGTTATTGCTTGCCAGCCAGTCAATATCAAGTGAATATTTATCATATGAATCTATATCCTTAAACTCGACTATTTGTATATCGCCCGTTAGTATATCTGAGGCAACGTTTCCGATCCTTCTTGTAACGCGCCCGGATATCAAAGCCTGTGAAACAGTGCCGAATCCGGGAAGCCACCTGACTAAAACGGAACGCAGTATCTGCCGCGCTATTTTCTTTGCTATCTTATTCAAAGCAGAATCAAAAAGCTTATGGCTTTGATTCAAAATGTATTTACCGTTCTCATATCTTAATAAGCCAAAGCTTTCACCCGAGGCTGCAAACAGTAATATCCCCGCCAGCATCTCATGGCTCATTATTTTGTCCTTTTTATATGCCGCAGATATATCATAAATCATCTCGGCCTGTTTCTTCATGCCAAGTACTATTTCCGGAACAGCTGAAATGACACCCCACTGCCCGGGGATAAGAGTTGCGCCAAGTGATATTTTTGCACATTTCGATGAATAGTGCCTTATGATGTGCTCAATATCCTTTATGTCAGGTTTAGGATTGGCTTCGTAACCATGCTTTCTTTCATAGATTACTTTGTCAAATAATCCCTCCAGCTTTTCAAATATTCTCTCCTGCAGGATTTTTTCTCTTTTCATGACAAAGCTCCCTTTGCCTGCCTGTCGGCAGACGTGTTTAATAATTAGCTCCCCCTTAGATGAGCGGAAGGGAGAGCTGAAATGTCCCGATTTCAACCGGGACTGCCCTTAAGGCAAAATTAATTACCTCTCCTTATATCCCCCTCTCTATGTGTAGAGGGGGAATTAAAGGGGTGAGGTTTAAAACGCCAGACCCTGCTGAGCAAATTGCTTTTCAACAATCTCTGCGCCTATGTTCAATGCCTGCCTGTTCAAATCGAGTAAATGATGGTAACGTTCCGGCAAGACTTTCTTTAATGCTTCAATAACAGATTTTTCATTTACAATAGGCTTGCGTTCAAGGTATGCGCCAAGGATTATCATATTGAATACTCTTGGATTGTTCAGCTTGACCGCTTCTTCTGCTGCAGGGATACCGATAATATCAATATCGGTTCTTTTGCTTACTGCGGTTACATTGTTCGATTCATATATCAGCAAGCCGCCGGGTTTAACCTTTGACTCAAATTTATCCATCGATGGCTGGTTAAGAACTATTGCCGTATCATACACCGAAATAATGGGTGAAGAAATTTTAGTGTCGGAAATTATTGTAATACAATTTGCTGTTCCTCCGCGCATCTCAGGTCCGTATGACGGCATCCATGAAATTTCTTTTCCTTCAACCATTGCTGCATAGGCAAGTGTTTGTCCTACAGAAAGAACTCCCTGTCCGCCAAATCCTGCTATAATTATTTCTTCTAACATCTTATTCTTCCTCCTCAATTGCTAAATCTTCCCGGTTGGGCAGTTTGATATCGCCGAGCGGGAAGGTCTTTATCATATGGGTGTTTACATATTCATTTGCCTGCAAAGGTGTCATTTTCCAGTTTGAGGGGCAGTTTCCAATAACTTCAATAAAACATGTTCCTTTGTTCAGCTTCTGGTATTTAAATGCATTTATGATGGCTTTCTTAGTCTTACGTACTGCCGTGTAATTATTTACTGCCTGCCTTGTAACATAAAACGAACCGGGAAGATGTGAGATGAGCTCGCCCATTTTTATCGGATGTCCTACTGTTTTTGAATCTCTTCCGTAAGGTGATGTTGTTGTTATCATTCCATCCAGGCTGGTTGGCGCCATTTGCCCGCTTGTCATTCCATAAACTGCATTGTTAATAAAAATTATCGCAATGTTCTCGCCGCGGTTTATCGTGTGGATAGTTTCAGCAGTTCCAATTGCGGCAAGATCTCCATCGCCCTGGTAAGTAAATACATATTTATCAGGTAGCATTCGTTTTATTCCTGTAGCAACCGCTGTAGCTCTGCCATGAGCAGCTTCCTGCATATCAATATCCAGATAGTCGTAAGCAAACACAGCGCATCCAACCGGTGCAACGCCTATTGTTTGTTCCTGGATGCCAAGCTCTTCAACAACTTCCATTATAAGCTTGTGAACAAGTGAATGTGCGCAGCCGGGGCAATAGTGCATAGAAACGTCAAGCAATGTCCCCGGCTTTTTATATACAAGCTCATAATCTTCGTCAAGGCAGCGCGGCTTTTCAAGAATTTCTTCTGTTTCCTGTACTAATTCTTCAGTTGACATGATATTTTAAAATAAAATTTTCGAATTTAGTTAAGACTTCATCAGGGGTAGGAATCATTCCGCCCATGCGCCCGTAAAATTCAACCGGTGCTTTTCCGTTCACTGCCAGCCTTACATCTTCCACCATCTGTCCCGCATTCAGCTCAACTGTTAAAAATAATCTTGTCTTATTTGCAAGCTCTTCGATTCTTTTGGAAGGGAACGGCCACAGGGTTATTGGTCTTAAGATGCCTGCTTT
>DASXTZ010000315.1:0-12522 GCA_036505135.1 Ignavibacteria bacterium | reverse complement strand
TTCGTAGGAGCAGGACTTGTTGCTATTGATGCCGGACTTGATATATTTGAAGTTTATAAAAATACTTTTATAACCAGAGAAATTACCGGGGCTATTCTTGGTTTTGTTCTGCCGTTTTATATAATCCCGGGGACTATACGCGTATTTTATGAATACTTTTTGCCGCCTAAAGTGATACCTAAAAAATAATATATGTAGATTTACTCACCTGACAGGTGAGTCGCTTTTTTGCCGCCTAAGGTTGTACCAAAAAAATAATAATGCATCATCCAAGCAAATTTACTCCGATAATAATAGGAACTGCGGTAATGACGCTGATTTCAGTGTTCCCTATCTTAAACCTGCTGAATTTACTTTGCTGCGCCGGTATAATACTAGGTGGCTTCGCAGGCTCCGCATTTTATGCAAAGCAGCTTGAAAAAGCGGGCGGGTTAATACAATTCAAAGATGGTGCAGCAATTGGCATTCTTTCAGGCTTGCTCTCCGCATTGCTGGTAGTAATAATTACAACTCTGATTACATTAATTTCAGCGACAAATCCTGTTCCGGAAATTTACAAGCTTATAGAACAATACGGCTATGGCTTGCCTCCAGAGGCAGAGAAAATGCTGCAAAGAATTTCTAATGAATATAACGAACATGGCTTTAGTATAACTATCACATTATTTACCCTCATTATTGATATTATAAATTATCCTCTTTTTGGATTCCTTGGCGGTATAATTGCTTCTTCAATTTACGGCAAGAGAACCAATGCCTGAAAATAAATTTTTTTCAGTTCAGTCAGCTTCACAGCGTGAGGCACGAAACATTGTTTTAATAGCAGCAGGAGTTACTGCAATAGGGTTATTAAGTGTTTATTTGAAGCCCACCGTATTTTTTTTCGGGCTGTTCAGCATTCCTACCGTTAACGGCTGTCCTCTGCTGACTTTTACGGGAATCCCCTGCCCTTTCTGCGGCATGGGTCGGGTTTTCTCATGTTTAACTGATTTATTTATTGCCCAAAGTTTCTATTACAATCCGTTAGGCTTGGTTTTTTATGCTTTGTTAGGATTAACCCTTGGCTATATAACTTTTCTTGCAATAAGAAGAAAAAAAATTGTATTTAAAAAAGCAGGTTATAAGCTTATCTGGATTCCGGTTGGATTTATAATTCTAATGTGGATTTTAAATATTTTGTACGGGCATCAACATTAATTGTTTACCAAGGGAAAAACATTGGGACTCTTTTTTTGTATTCCAAATAATCTTCTCCCAGCCGTTTCTCCAGTTCCGGTTCTTCTATTGTCTTCAATATTTTTATATCAATTAATATGTACAATGGTGTGAATATTAGTAGTGAAAGGATCGAACCATTATAAAAACCAATTCCAAACATCAGTATAAATAATCCCAGGTGCATGGGGTTCCTTATATAAGAATAAGGACCCTTTGTGATAAGTCTTTCCGGAGGGTTAACAGGCACTGGTGTTCTCAAATTAATAATAAAATATGCATTAGTCCAAATCATTAATATTATTCCGAATGTAATTAACGCTAAAGAAACATCGTGGCTAAAAGCTGAATAAGGAAGCAGTGGGAGATTAAAAAACTTATCAATCCAAAAAGGAATAATTATAAACAATGTTGTAACAATTGTAAATATTCCGCCGACTATCGGAGTGAGAACCACTCGTTTTGTATTATCACCCGTTGAAATGCCGTGAATTTTGTTAACTATTTTTTCGCTTATATTCATAACTCGAATTAAAAATATAATATTATATAACTAAAAAATATATAATTTCCATTGAACTTACCTCAATATTCAGGTATTTTCGGCAATTAACTAACATTTAACAATTTACTATTGCAAGAAGTTCAGACTCCTTTAATGCGCCAGTATTCCCAGATCAAGGCTAAGTACCCTGATACTATTCTATTGTTCAGAATGGGAGACTTCTTCGAAACTTTTGAAAATGATGCTTTAATTGCTTCAAAAGTGCTTGGCATTACCCTTACCAAACGGGCTAACGGCGCTGCATCTGATGTTCCTCTTGCAGGTTTTCCGCACCATGCGCTTGATAATTATCTTCCAAAGCTGGTAAAAGCGGGTTATAAGGTTGCTGTTTGTGAGCAAATAGAAGACCCAAAGCTTGCCCGAGGCATTGTGAAGCGCGATGTAATTGAAGTTGTAACTCCCGGCATAACTTTTTCAGATAAGCTGCTTGACCATAAGAGCAATAATTATATTGCTTGCTTATTTGCAAGGGACGATAAATGCGGGTTTGCATTTTGTGATATT
This sequence comes from Ignavibacteria bacterium, assembly GCA_036505135.1. GTDB lineage: Bacteria > Bacteroidota > Ignavibacteria > Tepidaquicellales > OLB5 > DASXTZ01. The sequence continues at coordinate 10,238 of DASXTZ010000315.1, read as the reverse complement.
TCAACCGGTGAGTTTGCCGCCTGCGAAGTAAATTTTAAGAATATTAATGAGCAGCTTGAGCTTATAAATCCGGCCGAAGTTATTATATCTAAATCGCAGAAGAATTTATTTTCGGATCTGCTTGAGCTTGATGCAAATCCCTTGACAAAGAAAAAAGTAACAATCACCCGCCTTGATGAATGGATTTTTAACTTTGATTACTGCAATGAACTTCTGCTTTCACAGTTCAAAACAAAATCATTAAAAGGTTTTGGTATTGAAGGTTACCCGCTTGGGGTAATTACGGCAGGCGGTATTTTAAGCTACATGAATGAAACTCAAAAGGGAAACCTTGCGCATATAAATAAGATCTCATATTATGATACCACAGATTACATAATCCTTGATAATTCAACTAAGCGGAATCTTGAGATAATCTCGTCAATATCCGGGGGCAGCCGTGAAGGGACTTTGATTTCTATTCTTGATAGAACACAGACTGCTATGGGCGCAAGATTGTTGAAAAACTGGATTTCCCGGCCTCTGAAAAAACTCACCTCAATACAAAAAAGACAGGAATGTGTTTCAGAGTTTTATGAAAACAAATCCATACGAACTGAACTGGCAGGCCATTTTAAAAATATAGGCGATCTAGAAAGATTAATATCAAAAATTGCAGCCTCACGAGCAGTTCCAAGAGACCTTATCAACCTTAAGTACTCGCTTAAAAATATATCTCTGGTTAAAGATGAGCTGAATAAAGCCCGATCCAGAACACTGCAGGATATTAACAGGAACCTGAAAGAGCTTACAGACCTTGTTGAGATAATTGAGCTATCTATTAATGAAGAACTATCGCTGCATTCGGAAAATAAAGGTGTCATAAAAAAGGGATATAATAAAGAACTTGATGAGATCCGGTATATAATGAATTCTGGCGAGGCCTGGATTGAAAATTACCAGCGAAAAGAACGGCAAAGAATAGGAATAAATTCCCTTAAGGTAAGCTTCAATAAAGTTTTCGGGTATTATATAGAAATATCCAGGGCAAATCTTGATAAAGTTCAAAATGTCGAAGGATACATCCGAAAACAAACTCTTGTAAATGCCGAGCGGTATATTACACAGGAATTAAAAGAATACGAAGAAAAAATTCTAAGCGCTAATGATAAGATAACAGTTTTAGAAGCTGAGATTTTCAACAACATCAGGCAAAAGGTAACTGAGTATGCAAGCGATATTCAAATGAACGCTGCAATGATTGGCATTCTTGATGTTCTTGTTGGTTTTGCTGAAACCGCCATTCAATGCAAATATGTAAGACCCGATATAAATGAATCGGATGTTATTGAAATAGAAGACGGCAGGCATCCCGTCATAGAAAACTTACTTCCCGCTGGGGAAAAATATATTCCTAACGATACAATTCTTGACCCGCAGCACAGGCAAGTAATTATCATTACGGGCCCTAATATGAGCGGTAAATCATCTTATCTCCGGCAAGTGGGGCTAATTGTTCTTCTTGCTCAGGTTGGCTCTTTTGTACCTGCTAAAAAAGCGGAAATAGGCTTATGCGACAGGATATTTACCCGGGTAGGCGCAATGGATAACATTGCAAGAGGTGAAAGCACTTTTCTTGTTGAAATGCAGGAGTCCGCGAATATTTTAAACAATCTTACGCCCAAGAGCCTCGTGCTGCTTGATGAAGTGGGACGCGGTACCAGCACCTATGACGGCATTTCGATAGCGTGGGCATTAACCGAATATATTCATGAAAATCCTAATGCAAAAGCAAAAACTTTATTTGCAACACATTATCATGAGCTCAATGCCTTAGCAAGCTTATATCCCAGAATAAAAAATTCAAGGGTTGAGGTAAAAGAAATAGGCGATAAAGTAATTTTCCTTCATAAGATAAATGAAGGGACGGCCGACCATAGTTTTGGAATCCACGTTGCACAAATGGCAGGATTACCCGATACCGTTACAAAACGCGCGAAAGAGATTCTGCAAAATCTTGAAAAGCGCGAAGAACGCTCAAGGCGCAAAGATGAGTTCCAGATAAACATGTTTGAATACAAAGATGATGAGCTGAGAGATATTGTTAATAAAATAGATGTTGAGAAAATGACACCTTTGGAGGCTTTGAATAAACTGCAGGAGTTGAAAAAAATCACAAAAGAAAACAAACCCTGAACGAAGTGAAGGGTCTCATTATGAATATTAAAATAGGGTTGCTTCGCTTCGCTCGCAATTAAGAATGAAACAACACGAAATATGGATGCAGTATGCCTTAAAAGAAGCGGAAAAAGCTTACGAAAAAAAAGAAGTGCCTATTGGGGCCATTATTGTTTTCGAAAACAGGATAATTGCCAAAGGACATAACCAGGTTGAGACCTTAAGAGATCCTACTGCTCACGCAGAAATAATTGCAATTACATCCGCCGCTTCGTATCTATCCTCGAAAGTTTTACTTGGATGTACTATGTATGTAACCATTGAACCATGCCCAATGTGCGCAGGAGCAATTGTGCTTGCAAAGCTTGAAACGCTCTATTTCGGGACATTTGATAATAAGTCCGGAGCATGCGGCTCGGTTCTTGATATTACCAATAATAAATTACTTAATCATCAGCTTAGCGTTACAGGCGGAGTGCTGGATAGTAAATGCAGTGAAATAATAAGAACCTTTTTTGAAATAAAAAGGTGAATCTGGAACGTAAATATGTTAATTTCTGCACTCCTCTCCCTCTCCCTTTAGGAGAGGGCGGGGGTGAGGGATAATTTATTGCTTACTACAAGTGGTAACTTAAATAAACAGATCATTAAGCTTGCCTGGCCCGTATTTTTCCAAAACCTTGCAAGAAGCCTTGCAATTGCAATCCTGGACTCCTACTGGATAGGAAAAATCTCAAGCGAGCATCTTGCTGCAATAACAGTAGGAACATTTCTTTCGTGGGGTGCATATGCACTGGGCGAACTTGTTTCTATCGGGACCAATTCCCTTACGGCCCAGGCAGTAGGCGCAAAACAAAGTGATTCAGCAAGACATATCGGCACATTAAATTTATTTAATGCAATTTTCGTCGGTATTATTATTGCAGTTGTAATGATCCCCCTGCTGCCTTTTCTTTACCAGCTAACTAATTTAGATGCCTCCAAAGCGGGGCTTGCTAACGAATTTCTGTTCCCTATTTTGATATTAATGCCGTGTGTAATTTTGTTTGAAACCGGAAGCGCTATTTTCAGAGGGCATGGTAATACGCAAACTCCCTTCAGGCTTCTCTTGCTTGTATTTGGTATTAAAGCTGTTTTATCACCACTGCTCATATTTCCGGCAGGTTTTGGAATAGCGGGGGCATCATTTGCAACAATGATATCATATGGTTCTGTTTTCCTGATAGAATTATATCTGCTAAAAAAGCATAAACATATTAGTTCTCTTAGAAATAAGGCAAACAGCCTTTTTAAGGAGATGACTTATAACTGGAAGGTAACTAAAGAAACCATTCGTATCGGGATGCCTTTATCGCTTGAAGGGTTGGCATTTTCTTTTATATATATTTTTGTTAGCAGGTATGTTGCAGATTTCGGCACAGTCGGACTTGCAGCACTTGGCATAGGGCATCGCTCTGAAGCTATACCATACCAGGTTGGCGAAGCATTTGCTATGACAGCATCTATTATAGTGGGGCAAAATATCGGGGCGCAGCAAACTGCACGTGCTGAATCCGGAGCATGGCGTGTTTTATTCTTATCATGGATCCCGATGGCAATTTATGGGCTGGCTCTGTTTATATTTCCGAAAGAAATTGCAGGCATATTTACAACTGATCAGGGTGTAATAGAAACGGCAAAAGTTTATAATATGATCGCGGCCTTTAGTATATTCTTTGCCATGGCAGAACAAATTTTCTCAGGTGCTTTTGCAGGCGCGGGTAATTCACTTCCGCCTCTGGCAATCTCGCTGCCCGTTACAGCATTAAGAATTCCTTTAGCCGCACTTCTTGCCCCAATTTATGGTATGAACGGAATCTGGATCGCAATATTTTCAACATCAATAGCCAAGGGTATTCTTATAGCGTTTTGGTTTAAACTTGGAAGATGGAAAAAGAGAAAATTTGAGTTGGGAAAACAGGAGGAGATAAATATTGAATCACCTGTTGAAAAGTTTGATATTCATTAAAATAGTCTTAGTGGTAAATTTCATAATATCAGTATGATATATCTTATTTAGGAACTTTAGCTTTGTATCTGGTTGTTTTTATTATTAATTTGCCTAACGTTCGTTAGGTAATTTATAATGGAAAATAATACTATAATATCACGTAAAGAACAGATTATCCAAACCGCTGAAAAACTGTTCAGAGAAAAGGGATACGAAGCGGCAAGTATGAGAGATATAGCTGCAGAGCTTGGTATCGAAGCGGCAAGCCTTTACAGTCACATAAGGTCGAAAGATGAGCTGCTTGAAACAATTTGCTTTCGTATGGCTGATGAGCTTATAAAAGCTATCGACGAAGTTAATGACTTATACTTTAATGCCGAGGAAAAGCTTCGAATGGCGATTCAGAATCATGTTAATATTGTTACAGGTGATCTTGATGCTTCATCGGTTTTTTTACGCGAGTGGCGGAGGCTGCCAAATCCGAAGCTGAAAGAGTTTATAGCTTTGCGTCACAAATACGAAGAGGGCTTTAAGCAGATACTTCAAAACGGCGAGAACGAGAATGTATTTGAAGCTCCTGATAAAAAATTTGCAGTGCTGACTATTCTTTCAGCATTAAACTGGATTATTGAATGGTATAATCCTAAAGGCAATATGGCTCCTGATGAAATTGCAGAGCACTTAACAGAATTTATTTTAACCGGGCTAAGAGTCAAATCAATAGTTAATAGATAAATTTGATAAGATCAAAAAAAATAAGGCAATCTTTATTTTCCCTGTTTAAGATCAAGCTGTTTAATCTTCCCGTTACTTTATTATACAATATTTTAAAACCCGTTGCACCTGCAAAACTACTTAGGTTTTTTTATAAGTTTCCCTATAACGGCAAAGTAAAAATAAAGATAACAGGCTCTAAACCATTTGTGATGGTTAGCAACGGCAGCGACATTATTGCAAATGAGATCTATTGGAAGGGAATAATGGCATATGAACCTCAAACGGAAAATATTATCCTGAAACTTTTACAGTCGGCAGAAGTATTTTTTGATATTGGCGCAAATACAGGCCTTTATTCTTTAATTGCTGCTTCCCGGAATCATAAAATTCAGGTTCATTCTTTTGAGCCGGTTGATTCAGCATATAATCTTTTTACAGCAAGCATAAAAGCAAGTGGTTTAACTAATATTAAGCCAAATAAGATTGCTGTAAGCAATCTTGATGGTGAAAGCACTTTCAATTTGCAAATGACAAGCTCTACTATTCCTCTTGGCTCATCATTGAGGCAGGATATGGGAGACCAGGAAAATAAATTAGTGATAAAAGTAAAAACAATGATGCTTGATACTTATGTTGAACAGAACAATGTCAACAAAATTGACTTAATGAAAATTGATACCGAAGGAACAGAGGATAAAGTTCTTGAAGGAGGGGAACAGGCATTAAATAAATTCCGTCCTGTCTTTATATGTGAAGTTCTTTCTAATACCAATCTTGAAGAAAAACTTCATGCATTAATGGATAGAAGGAATTATAATTATTATTTCATTAACGACAACTCACTTGAACAAGTAGAAAAAATCGTTGGTGACCCATACGTTGTCAGCAATTATTTATTTATTCCTGAAGAAAAAATAGAGCTGGTTCTTAATAACATAAGAATAACAAAAATTCGACAAAAAGTATTTAATTAATTAACTTACTACCAATGTACGGAAACGCACATATCGAAAATAAACAAAACGGAAAAAGTATAACCGATGGAGAAGATCCGGTAAAGCTTGATGAGTTTGAAGCGCGCATCATAAGAGGCGAAAAAATAGAACCTAAAGACTGGATGCCTCGAGAATACCGCAGGCAGCTAATCAGAATGATCGAGCAGCATGCACATTCTGAAATCATCGGTGCACTTCCCGAAGGGACATGGATTACCCGTGCTCCCGGTTTCCGGCGAAAGCTGGCACTTATGGCAAAAGTGCAGGACGAGGTTGGCCATGCACAGCTTTTATACAGCGCTGCTGAAACACTTGGCAAAACACGTGAAGAAATGATTAATGATTTGATTAATGGTAAATCAAAGTATTCAAATGTTTTTAACTACCCCGCAAAGACATGGGCGGATACTGCTATTATTGCATGGCTGATTGATGCAGGTGCTATAATCAATCAGGTAACTAATGCAAAAGGCTCATACGGCCCATACTGCCGCGCACTTGACAGGATCTGCAGCGAAGAATCATTCCATCTTAAATACGGGCATGACAGTGTTGTTTATCTTGCAACCGGGACGGCACAGCAAAGAGAAATGGTTCAGGACGCTCTAAACAGATGGTGGACTCCAATTATGCATTTTCACGGCCCCCCCGATAAGGTTTCGCAGCATACCGAGATATTAATGAAGTGGAAAGTAAAAATGGCTTCTAATGATGATATGAGGCAGCGGTTCCTGGATGAGTATGTCCCCAAAATATGGGATTTGGGTTTATCTATTCCTGATGCAAAGCTTAGGAAGAATCAAATTTCAGGCAAATGGGAATATACAGAGCCGGACTGGGAAGAATTTAAGCGTGTTATTAATGGAGACGGACCTTGTAATAAAGAGCGTCTGGCTGTCCGCCGCTGGGCTGAAGAGCACGGCGCCTGGGTGAGAAAAGCATTACTTAAGCCTAATGTAAAATACACTGTGCCATTGGCATAAAAAAATGAAATCCGAAGACCCAAGAGTAAATAGATTAGACCTGCCCGCAAATGAAGACGGGAAGGAAATTCTGGAAGAAGTTGAGAACTGGGAAACCTACGAGGTATTCCATCAAAAAAAACGGGGAGAGCAGCACATACACGTTGGAATAGTCCATGCAGCTAATCCTGATATGGCTATTGTTCTTGCCAAAGAAACTTTTGGAAGAAGAAGGCAAACGGCAAATCTTTGGGTTGTCAAAAGTTCGCAAGTATATGCAACAGATTACGAAGATGAAGATATATTTGAAACTGTCCCGGGAAAAACTTACCGCGAGGCCAGCGATTATTACTGCATGGATAGGATAAGAAAATATCAGCAGGAACACGGAATCGAAGACAGAAAAGAGCAAAGACGGAAAGAAAAGGATAAGAAGAAATGAATTACAGCCAGCAGCAAATAACTGCACTAAAAGATTTATTATACAAGATAGCTGATGACCAGCTTATAATTGGACACCGTAACAGCGAGTGGACTGGTCTTGGGCCGTTACTTGAAGAAGATATCGCATTTTCATCGATAGCTCAGGATAAGTTAGGGCAGTCACTGCATCTATATGAAATACTTCACCAGTTGGGGGAAAAAGACCCCGATACCATAGCTTTTACAAGAAATGTAGACAAATTTAAATGCTGTCATTTTGTTGAATATCCAATTGGCGAATACGATTTTAGCCTGATGCGGAATTTTCTCTTCAATCATGCAGAAGCAGCCCGGTTCAGCATGCTTTCAGGCTCTTCGTTCGAGCCGCTGCAAAATCTTGCCAAAAAATACCGTGGCGAGATAAAGTACCATGTAATGCATGCCGATACATGGATCAAACAGCTTTCAAGAGCAACGGAGGAAAGCTGTATAAGAATGCAGAAAGCTCTGAATGAATGTTTTAACCTTGCACTTGGAATATTTGAAGAATCCGATTACGTCAATCTGCTGCATGAAATGAAAATTTTTGAAGGGGAAAACGCTTTAAAAGATAAGTGGCTTGAAAATATTTCACCTGTAATAAAAGAAGCATCTTTAAATTTACCTGAAAACAAAACCCGGAAACCGGCATTTGGAGGAAGAAAAGGACACCATACCGAGCATCTTCAGCCTCTGCTTGATGAAATGAGCGTAGTTTTCAGATTAGACCCAAAAGCAGAATGGTAATGATAAATTTCAAATACAACATAAAAGAATCCATTAAGCGTTCAGATATATTGAAAGCGCTTTCGGAAATTATGGACCCGGAAATCCCTACCATTTCAATTGTCGATCTTGGTATCGTAAATGATGTAAAAATAAATGATGATTATTCTGTTTCCATCAATCTGACCCCAACTTTTTCGGGATGTCCTGCTTTAAAATACATTGAAGACCTGGTCAGGGATAAAATTGGCATGCTTGGCATAAGGACCGTTTCAGTTAAAACTTCCTTCGATGTCCAATGGAATACTGATATGATCACAGAAAAAGGTCTGGAGGCTTTAAAAAAACATGGATTAGCCCCCCCTGAAAAACATAACGGGCTCATTCAGATTGAAATACTTGAAAAAGTTAAATGCCCGCATTGCGGAAGTATAAATACTACGTTAAAAACGCCGTTTGGCCCTACATTGTGCCGCTCAATTCATTACTGCAATGATTGCCTTAATGCATTTGAGCAGTTTAAACCTGTATCTTAAAAATCATTTACGGAATTCTGCTCTTTATAAATTCGCCCGGAATTATATATAATTTCCCGACCTCCCCATCAAAAGCCTGTGTTACCATGCCAAGAAATTCCCCCGCTTCATTAAAAACAGCACCTCCTTCAAGGGATATGGGCTTTGAAGGTTTTACCTCAATAACTCCGCTATTTTTAGTCCATTTCTTCGTGCCGGATAACATCCCGTCCATCGAATAAACTATAGATGATAAAGTATTTGGGTAATAAAATATTTTCACCTTATCGCCGTATTTTGCACCACCTGTAAAAGCATATTTAATTGGTTTATACCGCTGCGGACTTCCAAATCTTAAAAATACAAGGTCCTGCTTTTGGTCAATATCCCTTTCTGTCATATCATCAATGCCGGCAAGCGAATCCGACGGTAATATAACACTAAAATAACCTGCACCCTCAATTAAGTTCATCAGAACAAAGTTAGTAACGAGCAATGTACCCGATTTTGGGTCGTCTTTTAATACAACACCTGTACCAATCTTTACAGGTTCCTTGTTCCTGTTATAAACCTGCACTCTTACCAGGGGATTTTCTTTCTGGCTAACCCTCCCAATTGACCTGTCTACTTTTTCTGCATAAGTAAGCTCAAGTGTTGGATCTTTTGTCAGCTCGGCTGAATCTGTTTGCTGGTTATGCATTGCAGTTTCAAATGACATTTCCCATGTCAAAGTATTACCAGTCTGGCTGGAAGCATTAGATTCCTTTACTTCAAACGGGAATTCGATAGAATATGTTATCTTCTTCTCGAAATAGGATGTGGAAAATACACCATTCATTAGCTCATCATCATAATATCTTTCAGCTTTTCTTGTAGTATGCTTAAATGTTAAATTTGCCTCATCATAAAGAAATTTTATTGAAGTGAATTGGATAGGAAGCTGGTTTGAAAAAGAATAAGTCAACTCTTTAACTATTTTTGCCAAAACATTTGGTTCGTCAAAGGAATACTGCAGATAAATTTCTTTTGATCCGTCAGATTTTGAAGTAACAACTAATTCTTTTATGGATGTGCCCGGAGTCCGCTGGACATCAGTTCTTATCCCGCCTTCAAGCAGCGAATTATCATTCAAAGTGTCAAGTTTTTTCTTCCACTTCCCTTTTGTATCAATTTGTGCTAACGTCTGCATTTTACTGTAAAAATCGGCATCAAGATAGATATACATATTTTCAAGCCCGGTGCCATCAGGATACATTTTTATTTCACGCTTAACATCAAAACAGCCCGATGAAAAAAATGAAAATAAAAGAAGCAGAAAAAAGCAAATATAATTTGATATTTTTTTAAGCTTATTCATGTGCAGCTAAAATTAAGTTATTATTAATTTTGCGCTGGACAAAATATAGAATTAGCATTAATAAATTTAAAGGCAAAATGCAGAACAGTAAAAATGCTTCAAGATTATTAAGCAAAGCAAAAATTACACATAATGTTATATGTGTGGTTGAGCCCATGTAGCTCCATAGCCTGAGCAGCAGCTTGTTTTTAATATAATACGCTTTCGCATTAGGTTTTTCTTCTGCTGTGTTGTGCTCATGGTCTTTTTGGATATTCAGCTGCAGGCGTGAATACCACAGGTAAACATTTATAAGCAGTTTTTCCATGAAATTTGCATAGGCGGGGTCTTCTTCAAATTTTCGTTTTTCTTCTTCAA
>DASXTZ010000314.1:0-2646 GCA_036505135.1 Ignavibacteria bacterium | reverse complement strand
AGGAGGATATGTACAGAACTACCGGTGACCTTTTTGCTATTCCAACTGCAGAGGTGCCAATAATAAATATTCACCGTGATGAAGTACTGAATTCCGGCCAGCTTCCGTTAAAATACTGCGGGTTTACAGCGTGCTTCAGGCGCGAAGCCGGAAGCTATGGTAAAGATACAAAAGGTTTTTTACGCGTTCATCAGTTCAACAAAGTTGAGCTTATTAACTTCTGCCAGCCTGAAAATTCATTCAACGAAATGGAACTAATACTGGGCCATGCATGCGGAATTCTTGAAGCGCTGAACATACATTATCGTGTTGTAAATGTTTGCACGGGTGATATGGGTTTTGCAGCAACCAAACAATATGATATAGAAGTGTGGTCGCCCGCAGAAAACAAATGGCTGGAAGCATCAAGCGTCAGCAACTGCACTGATTTCCAGTCAAGACGGGGAAATATCAGAACAAAACACAATAATAAAATGGAATTTGTCCACATACTAAACGGCAGCGGGCTTGCGACCTCAAGATTGTATGTATCGCTGATCGAATCAAACCAAACTCCCGAAGGAAAAATAATTGTTCCTTCTGCTCTTCATAAATATACCGGATTTGAAATAATAGAATAAAGCTTAAAAATATATCAATCACTTTTTTATAAATTCCTACTTTTGAATTAGATAAATTCTTACAATCTGTTACCTGCAAAGCATTAAGCCTTACAAGTTAGTACATCTTTCATTAATCCTCTTGTTAAAAATTTCCACAGGTGCTTAATTCGTAAAAAATAAAATACCTATGAAGTATATGCTTGCATTTTTTTTACTGTGGTTAAATTTTTCAAGTACTTCTTCTAACAATAAAATAATCTACCTTGAGCCGCAGCCAGATGCAAATTTTGTTAATGTTAATAATAACATTATTATAGGGTTTGAAAAACCAATTGGGCTAGGCGAAAAGGAAATATTAAGCTGCATAAATGTTAAGGGCTCCAGAGGCAGGAATTACGATGGAACAGCTATAGTATGCGGCGATAACATGAAAATTATTTATAAGCCGTTTGCCCCTTTTAATTTTAACGAAAAAATTACAATTAGCTTAACGGGCAAATTATTAAAAACTATATCAAGAGCTGAATATAAATATTCGTTTAATACTGCCCTTCGAAAGGCCAGTTGGAACTATACTAAAAGCATTAAACAAGAATTCAACTATCAAGGAAATAGCCTGCTTGACCCTCCTCAATTAACTGTGACCATAGATAACAATCCATCAGAAGGTTTGTTTTTTTCCACCCCCTGGTCAGCAGGGTCAGATCTGGTGATTACAAATAATAACGGAACTCCTAATTGGTACTTACATATTAACGTCCTGTTAGGCGATTTTAAGAAACAACCAAATGGCGATCTGACATATTTTGATAGCGACCTGAATAAACATTTTGAAATGGATGAAAATTATAATGTCGTAAATACCTACTATTGCGGAAACGGTTACACTACTGATATCCATGAATTGAGAGTTTTAAATAACGGTCATGCCCTTGTTATGGCATATGATCCTGAAATAGTTGATATGAGCCATATCGTATCAGGCGGGGACACCAACGCAACGGTAATCGGGTTAATCATACAGGAAATAGATGAAAATAAAAACGTGATTTTTCAATGGAGAAGCTGGGACCACTTTGCTATTACAGATGAAACACATGAAAACCTTCTCGATTCTGTTATCGACTATGTTCATGGAAATGCAATCGAAGTAGATAATGATAATAATCTGCTGATATCATCAAGGCATATTGACGAAATAACCAAAATAAACCGGACAACCGGGGCTATTATCTGGCGGCTGGGAGGCAGGAATAACCAGTTTACTTTTGTAAACGATCCAATCAGGTTTAGCCATCAGCACGCAATAAGAAGAATCCCGAATGGAAACATTACTTTGTATGATAATGGCAACTTTCACACCCCCCATTTTTCAAGGGCCGTTGAATACTCACTAGATGAAATAAATAAGATTGCAACTCTTGTATGGCAGTATAGAAATAACCCTGACATTTATGGTTACTGGGGAGGCTATGTACAAAGATTGAATGGGGGAAATACATTAATTTCCTGGGGTGGTGCAAATACTACTATAACTGAAGTCAAACAGGATGGAACAGTTGTGTTTGAAGGTTCATATCCTTTAGGTGTTTATACTTATAGAGCGTATAAGTTTGATTGGGGAAATCCTGTAGCTGTTAATAGTGAAGCAAATGGTACGCCTAAACTTTATAAATTATACCAGAACTTCCCGAACCCGTTCAATCCGCAAACAACTATATCATTTGATATACCTAAAGCCTCTCAAACTGAGCTTGCTATTTTTGATATTACAGGAAGGCAGATTAAAAAAGTTGTAAATGAATATCTTCAGTCTGGAAGTTACAAGTTTTCTTTCGATGGCTCACAACTTTCAAGCGGTTTATATATTTACCGGCTTCATGCAGGAGATTTTTCTGCTGCCGGCAAAATGATATTGCTAAAGTAATTTTTCAATTGCTTTACAAAAATATTGAGTTAAAAAGCTGTACAGATTGATTTATATATAAAAATTCAATACCCTTGATTTAATTTTTTTACTAAAAATATATTAGTTTAATTATTA
>DASXTZ010000313.1:0-6788 GCA_036505135.1 Ignavibacteria bacterium | reverse complement strand
TTGTCTCCTTGGTATCCGAAATGTAACTTTGTATCACAATCATGACGGGGCAAATTTCAAATAAAAAGTTTAGAAATTTATTTATGCCAAAAAGGGCAGGCAAAAATCGCATCTCAACATTTGTCCCGTTGAACCCAAGTCTGCCCATTGGCTTTTAAAAAGGGATTAGCTATGAAAACCAAAATATTGCTGTTGAGTATTCTCATTTCTATAAGTGTTATGGCGCAAAACATTACTAACACGCTTGGTACCAGCGGGTTATTCAAAATTAAAGATGCATCAACCGATTACCTTACATTAAGTCAGTCTACAGGCCAGGTGAATATACTTAGGTCACTCCGGCTTGAAAATACATCAAGCTCTGCAATTGGAGTACTGTATAAGGGAGCGGAAAGATTCTTACACAACTTTGGCGGCGACAATCTATTCCTCGGCTTAAACTCAGGTAATTTTACTTTAACCGGCTTCAGGAATTCCGCCTTCGGCAACTCTACGCTTTACTCAAACACAACTGGGAATGATAATTCGGCCTTCGGTAATTTTACACTTTACTCTAACACAACCGGCTACAGGAATTCCGCCTTTGGCGGTTATTCGCTCTACTTTAACACAACCGGCTACAGGAATTCTGCCTTCGGTTATTATTCGCTTTTATATAACACAACCGGGTATGATAATTCCGCCTTCGGTTATTATTCGCTTTATTCCAACACAACCGGGTATGATAATTCCGCCTTCGGTAATTCTGCACTTTTCTCTAACACAACCGGCTTCAGGAATTCCGCCTTCGGCGATTATTCGCTCTACTATAACACAACCGGTAACTGGAATTCAGTCTTCGGTTTTTATTCGCTTTTAAATAATACCACCGGCTATGATAATTCCGCCTTCGGTTATTATTCGCTTTACTCTAACACCACTGGTTACGCAAATTCCGCCTTCGGTGAGTATTCGCTTGAATCTAACACAACCGGCACTTATAACACGGCTTTGGGATATAATTCAGGTTCTACTATTACAACTGGTTCTAATTTAACATGTATCGGTTACAATGCACAACCGACATCAAATTCAGTAAGTAATCAAATCACACTTGGCAATTTTTCAATTACTTCGCTTCGCTGCAACGTGACAACAATAACAAGTCTCTCTGATGCAAGAGATAAGAAAAACATATCCAATATACCTCTTGGGCTCGATTTCCTGATGAAAGTAAAACCGCGGCAGTTTAACTGGGATAAAAGAGAATGGTATGACGATAAAATTTCCGATGGAAGTAAAATGCAGGAAAAACCAACTGCTGGTTTTATCGCTCAAGAGCTGGATGAAGTACAAAACTCTGAAAATGCAGAATGGCTGAATCTCGTGTTGAAAGATAATCCTGATAAATGGGAAGCAACACCGGGCAATCTTTTACCCATAATGGTAAAAGCCATCCAGGACCTGAAAGCTGAAAATGATTTACTAAAAGAACAAATAGAATCTTTAAAAAAAGTTGAGGAAAGAGTTGCAGTACTGGAGAAAATAATATCTGAGCAGAACCAGGGAAAAGAAATTAAATCAGCTGAGAAATGAAAGCATTAATTATTGTAACATTTATTATTCTTGGCTCAAATATAATTCTGCTAAATAGCCAGACTTTTAGTAAAATAACTTATGATGCAGGTACCTCAATTGATATAAGTGCCGGGGCTGATGTTTGCGCAGATTCGATAATAATAAACGGGACTTTCAGCGGAAGCGGCACAATATGCGATGGCCCTTTACCAATTGAGCTGACTTCATTTACTTTTACGGTAAATAAAAATAATGTAACGATTAAATGGGCTACTGCCTGGGAATTGAATAATTCCGGTTTTGATATAGATAGACTTCAAATTATTTCTACAGGAACAGCGCAATGGGAAAAGGCAGGATTTGTGGGGGGGAATGGAACCACAAATGAACTAAAAGAGTATTCATTCGAAGATAAAAAGCTGAAATCAGGAACCTATAAGTACCGCCTTAAACAAATTGACTATAATGGTAATTACGAATATTTCGATTTGCAAAATAATGTTACAATAGAAAAGCCAAATTCATTTAGTATCTCGCAAAATTATCCTAACCCTTCAAATCCCAAAAGTAAAATCGATTTTGAACTGCCTGATAAAACAATTGTAAAAATAAAGTTATATAATTTACTCGGCCAGGAAGTTCTAAAGCTATTAGATGAAGTTAAAGATGGCGGATACTATTCAGTGGGGTTTGACGGCACAAACCTGGCGTCTGGGGTATATTTTTATGTGATTAATGCCGGTGAGTTTAATGCAGTTAAAAAAATGATTTTAGTAAAATAATCAAAACAAAAAGGGGATAATAAAATGAAACAAAAATTATTAGTGATATTGCTATTTGCCCACTCAATGCTTACGAGCGCACAGGTAACACAGGAGTGGGTAAAGAGATATAACACCCCTCCGTCCAGGCAGGACTATAGCTGCAGTTGTTGAAGACTTTTTAAATGCCGGAACTCATGAATATATATGGGATGCCTCAAATTATTCCAGTGGAGTATATTTTTATAAATTAATATCTGAAATTGACGGCCAAAAATTTGAAAAGACTATGAAAATGATTTTGGTAAAATAAATTATAAAAATCACCACATTTTATTAAAGGAACGGCATAAATTCCGTTCCTTTTTTCTTTACCCATTTTCTGCTATATTTCAAAATTCTACAAATTTTTTCGTAATTTGCTAGACTCAAGCCGGAGTAGCTCAGGTGGTTAGAGCGTCGGAATCATAATCCGCAGGTCGGGGGTTCAAGTCCCTCCTCCGGTACTTCAACCAATTAATTACAAGTAATTTAGCTAATTAGAGACAATCCTCTAATTTTTTTTGTATAATACACCGATTTTGGAACCGGTAGCTGAAAATATAAAAGTTGACCTGCACATGCATACCTATTATTCCGATGGTGTGTACTCACCCGAGGAGCTTATCTTAAAAGCTAAGCACGCAGGCATATCTGCCCTTTCAATAACTGACCACGATATAGTAGATGCACTTGATGAAGCAATCGAGATAGGACGGGATAACGGAATTGACGTAATACCCGGAGTTGAAATCAGCGCCGAACACAACTTTAAAGAAACACATATACTTGCATATTTTATTGACCATAAAAATGAAGAGCTGCTTGAGTACCTTAAGAATTTCCGCATTCAAAGAATGATAAGGGCAAGGAAAATTGTTTCGAAGCTAAATGAGCTTAACGTGCCTATTACATTTGATGAAGTCCTTGCAAAGGTTAAGGGAAACGCTTCCATAGGCCGCCCCCACATCGCCATGGCGCTGGTTGACGGCAATTATGTTAATAACTATTTTGATGCCTTTAGTAAATTTATCGGTGACGATAAGCCTGCATATGCCAAGAAACCGAACATCAGCGTTACGGATGCAGTAAAGCTGATAGGAAAAAGCGGCGGCCTTTCTTTTATTGCGCATCCGGGCAGAAGCTTCAGAAACGGCAACAGTATATATGAGATGATAGAAGCAGGAATTGACGGGATAGAAATAATACATCCCTCGCATACAGAATATGACACAGCGTTTTACCAGGAGCTTGCCAGCCAGTATTTCCTTCTTGAAAGCGGCGGCAGTGATTTCCACGGAGGACGTATTAATGATGACTCCCTGCTTGGGCACTATTTTATCAGCGAACAAAAAATTGTTGCAATGAAGAACAGGCTTTTTGTTACCTGAATGACAAATTTCAAAAATCCAAATTCCAAATCAAATCCAAAAACCTAAAATTTCGAATTTTTATATTTAGATATTTCACATTTAATTTTTGAAATTGATTTGACATTATAATTAAATCATGGCTAAAAAGAAAAAAAAGGAATCATCTTTAAGGATTGCGATAGTTATAAGCCGGTTCAACGATGAAATTACCGGCGGATTGCTGAATGGCGCAATGGAAATATTAAAAGAAAATGATATTAACGATAAGAACGTGAATGTAATCAGCTGCCCGGGCGCTTTCGAAATACCATTAACAGCAAAGGCTCTGCTTAAGAAAAAAAAGTATGACGCTATTATTTGCCTCGGCGCGGTTATTAAGGGACAGACAGCTCATTTTGAGTTTATTTCTTATGCTGTAACTCATGGCATACTGCAGCTTAATTTGGAAAGCGGAATTCCAGTTACATTTGGAGTTCTTACCTGTTATAATGATGAACAGGCGGTACAACGCTCTTCATCCGATGCGGATAATAAAGGAAGGGAAGCCGCCATTGCTGCTCTTGATATGATAAGATTGTTAAAAGAAATACAATCCTGAGCGAAGCGAAGGATCCTATAGACATAAAAAATACCACTTCGAATGAGACCCTTCGCTTCGCTTAGGGAAGTAAAAAATGAAACAAACCCGGATCACCAAATTATTTAATATCAAATATCCTATCGTTCAGGCCGGAATGGTGTGGACGTCAGGATGGAAGCTTGCTGCTGCTGCATCTGAAAATGGATGCCTTGGCCTCATTGGCGCCGGTTCAATGAAGCCGGAACTGCTAAGGGAACATATTAATAAGCTTAAAAAACACTTTGAGGAAAAAGGAATTGAAAAACCTTTCGGGGTAAACATTCCCCTTATCAGAGGTGATGCAGAGCAGCTTGTGCAGACAGTAATTGATGAAGGTGTTAAAATTGTTTTTTCATCGGCAGGAAATCCAAAGCTGCATGCCGGGAAATTAAAATCGCACGGAATAAAGCTTGTTCACGTTGCTGCCTCGGTAAAGCATGCGCTGAAAGCAGAAGAGGCAGGCTGTGATGCTGTTGTTGCAGAAGGGTTTGAAGCAGGAGGGCATAACGGTATCGATGAAATTACAACGTTCTGTCTTGTCCCCCAGGTTGCTGACGCCGTGAAAATCCCCGTAATTGCCGCGGGCGGTATTGCTACGGGAAAGCAGATTGCGGCCGCATTTGCCCTTGGAGCCGATGCTGTCCAGATAGGAACCCGTTTTGCCGCCACTTTTGAGGCATCAAGCTCTGATGAATTTAAGAAGAAAATAGTTGAGGCAAAGGATGATTCCACGATTTTAACTTTTAAAAAACTTGCCCCGGTGAGATTATTCAAAAATAAATTTGCTATTGAAGCCGATTCTATGGAGAAATCCGGTGCCCCCAAAGAGCAACTCATTGAAAAATTAGGCAAAAAAAGAGAACGGAATGGCATTTTTGAGGGAAATACGAATGAAGGCGAGCTTGAAATGGGGCAATCCTCCGGGCTGGTGCATGAGATAAAAAGCGTTCAAGATGTTGTGAATGATTTACTTCAGCAATATGAGGAAGCTGTAAAAAAGCTGCTTTAAAAATCCCCAAAACCCCAAACGTTTATTTTGTGTTAATTTAATTTGAATTGACTTCTAAAAAGAAAAAGCTTAGATTTTCCTAATCCACAAGTCTATTTTTTTGAAGTCAGTAGTTTCAAAAAACAACCTATAAATCGGGAGGTTTAAAAAATGAAAAAACTACTACTAGTTATTCCACTCGCTTTTTTCTTCATACACTTTGCAAATGAATCCATGGGTCCGAATATGTGGACTCCTACTATAACAACTATTGGACCAATCTGGCAGGGATGCATAGCGATAAATCCTACAACTCCATCTACAATGTATGCCGCCAGCAACACAACAGGCATCTGGAAATCAACAAATGGCGGTCTAAACTGGACTCAGTCTAACGGTAGCATGACAAACTTAACAATGCAGGCTTTAGCAATAAGCAAGTCCAATCCAAATGTTTTGTATTGCGGTACCGGTCAAACCGGATTCAGCAATGGAATGTCCAAAACGACTGATGGAGGGGCAACATGGACTCAGATCAATACAGGCATTACACAAGCACCAATTGCAATTCAGGCAATAGATATTAGCCCAACTGATCCCAATGTTGCATATATAGGTATTTGGGATGCTAATCCAAATGTAGATGCCGCAGACGGTTTGTATAAAACTACTAACGGCGGAACCTCATGGGCCGTGGCTAACACAGGAATCACGGATAAGAATATTCTTTGCGTTCTTGTCAACCAGCTTAATGCTAATACGGTTTATGCAGGTACTTCTTTTATGGCTGTAAGTATGGGTCCTTGTTATATTTATAAGAGCTATAATGCAGGGGCAACCTGGACAAGCTTCAGCTCGGGACTGCCGGTAGGTACAACAGAAATTAATCCGGTTAGGCATTTAAGCATGAGTACACTGGATACTAATATGTTAATAGCAGGATTATTTCAAAACACAACAACCGGAGGAGCATATTTTACCTCCAATGGCGGAACTTCATGGACAAGGCGCAGCACCGGGATACCAAATGTTGCCGGTGTGAACATAAGGGCTATCCTCATAAGACCGGGAAGCAATACTGAATTTTATGCCGGAGTTGATAATGCAACAACAGGAGGTGTTTATAAAACAACCGATGCAGGGAATACTTGGGCTAGCTTTAATTCCGGCCCCATGCTTCCTTCCTATGTTGTCAGGGCGCTGGCTTTCCGAAAGACTATTGATTCAACTTTATTTGCAGGTGTAGCTGGAACTTCAGGTCAGGGAATATATGAATATTCTTACGGGCCGTTGGGAATCAATGATCCGAATAAAATACCTTCTGAATTCAGCCTTGAACAGAATTATCCGAACCCGTTTAACCCGGTTACGGTTATCGAATATTCAATTCCCAAATCTGCATTTGTAAAAGTTAAGGTTTACGATGTCTCGGGCCGGGAAGTGAAGGTCCT
>DASXTZ010000312.1:0-7439 GCA_036505135.1 Ignavibacteria bacterium | reverse complement strand
GTTGGTTTGAAAAGCAGGGGATTATTGAAGTAGGTGATAGGAAATTCCTATCACCTGCAAAATAAACTAAACGGTTACCTCTTCGGGAATCTTTTTCATTTCTCCGTTTTTATGATGACCATTGCCGTCATTTCCATTTTTAACTTTGCTTAAATCAATTTCCACAGCGTTGCCGTTTAAGCTGCCATTTGCATATTGAGCTGTACCTTGCTTTTTGTGAATTTCATCCAGCTTTTCCTGAAGCTCAAATTGTTTCCGGAGCTTTTCTTCGTATTCTTTCATTTTTTCTTCTATAGTCATAACTTTCTTGTTCTTTGCAATCATATCTTCACGGTAACGTTTCAGGAAGTAGTGAATGGTTTCAATACGTATTTTAATAGCGCCTGTTGGCTTGTTTTCATCTATATCTTTGAATGAGAAATACGGAGTTCCGCTATTTGAAATTATTTCTTCTATCACGGTATAAATTGGCGCGTCGTGTCCGCATTTGAATGAGGATAGCTCAAGCGCCACAAGATTAGGATGCCTTGCTGTAAATTTAGCAGCCCAGACCTTTCTTGTTGTATTTTCACTGTATGAATTTTTCCATACATCGCCTACATCCATTGGTCCCTTTATCAAACCTGCTTTGACTTCATCGCCAAACAGTCTATCAAGCATGTCTTCATCTGTTGGCAATGAGTCCTGGAACAAAACAGGGTAACCAAGTTTCTGGAACTCCTCAAGTATGTCGTGGTTCATTCCAGGGTCATTATGATACGGCCGTGCAAGAACTACTATACCTATCTTATCTTCTTTCTCAAGATTATCCAGTACTTCACGCGACTTCTTCTTCATGCTCTTCATATATTTATCAAGAGATTTATATGCGACATCAACTGCCCTGTCATTTTCTTCTCTGGATAGACCCAGCTTCGGTCCCCATTCATCGAACATTTGCTTAGCACATAACTTTGGCTCTGTCATATATAAATATGTATTGATATACTCAATGCCGTATTCTTTAAAGAGGTCTGATTCTTTAATAAATGCAGCCTTAACGGATTCTGAAGTTGCAGTAACCGTTGGACATGCATGGTGCTGCTGCGCGTAAATCAAATCAGATGGCATTGTATCAACAATAGGAAGGAATATATAGTTAATTTTTTTCTTCTTATGTATCTTATAAATCAGGTTATGAATGTGAGGAATTCCAACCTTCGATGGGAAACACGGGTCGATAGCACCGCGTTTAGCTCCTTCCTTATACATTTCCTCGTTAGTATATTCAGAGTAAACGATATTTCCCGGCCTGATGCCAAGTGATTCAAAATAGGAGGTAAAGAATGGGGTGTGTGCATACATATTCAAAACGCGCGGAATTCCGATTACAATTTTTTCCCTTTTCTTCATCAGCTCAACACGTTCTTCATATTCTTTCTTTGCTTTACTGTTAAAGTAAATCTTAAGCTTTTCAACTTTCGAAAGCTTCGGGATTTCGTCCTTGACGCTTGGAGGCATTTGAGATTTCCATACTTCAATCGCAGCCCATTCAACAAGATTTGGTGTAGCATCTTTTACTGCATCAAGCCCTTGCTTAATATTTTTCATTGAGCTTAGGTCTTCAACGGTTCCTTTTTCGCAAGTAGCAATGATTAGTCTTTGCGTTCCGTCAGACATGGGCACTTTTGAATCCGGGTTAACTATTTTTTCAGCAGGGATTGCAGATTCCGGATTTTCTACAAAAGGCATAGCACGCTCATCCGTTGCAACATCTATGAATGTTCTAAGGCATTTATTCTTGCAGAAATAGCAGCGTGTGGATTCATCTCTTGTAGATTTGAATTTTATCTTTGATACTTTCTCAAGACCTATAAAATCAGTTTTTTTTCCATTCATGTATAGCCTTGCAGCTTCAAGTCCACAGCCTATAGCGCCAGCTTCACCTGTATGCTTATGGACAAACACATTGGGCTCAACTTCGCTTCCTTTAAAGCGGTCGCAAATAAAATCAACCTGCGATTTTACCGCCGCAAGATTATGTTGCGTACCGCCCTGAAGCACAAAGTTTTTACCAAGCTTTGCAAGATTTGGAATTTGCGAAACATAAAGCCAGATATTCTTAGGCAGAACATTGCACAATCCCGCCATAATTTCTTCCGGTTTCCATCCCTGGCGCTGAAAATCAACAATATCAGACTGCATAAAAACAGCGCATCCGTATCCAAAAGAAGGATATTGGCTTGCCGAGAATGCTATATCTGCAAATTCCTCAACCTTAAAGCCAAAACCCTGCGCGGTCGATTGCAAAAAGTACCCGTTTCCTGCTGAACATTGGGTATTTAACTTGAAATCGGTAACGCGTCCTTTATCGAGGATGATTAATTTAATATCCTGGCCGCCAACATCAACTATTACGTCCGTATCGGGATAGTAATGCAATGCCGCCTGTGTATGCGCCACAGTTTCAACAAGCGCAACGTCACCATGCAAAACATCTTTTAAGATGTCTTTAGCATAACCGGTCGTTCCTATTCCGAGTATTTCAAGTGAAGCGCCCTGGCTTTCAACCTGTTTGCGGATATTATCAAGTATATCAACAGTATCTTCTATCGGATTTCCTTTTGAGAGCTGGTATGCTTTTACCAGGACTTCTTTATCTTGTGATATAAGTGCAGCTTTAGTCGAAGTAGAGCCTCCATCCAAACCTATAAATCCTCTTACAACTTCTCCGGAAGTAAATGTTTTGCCTACGAACTTGTGGACAGAGAATTTTTTCTTAAATTCAGCAAGCTCTTCATCTGTTTTATATAAGCCTCCTCCTCCAATAAGTTTCATCATTTTAGCTTTTTCTTCCCCGCGGCCTACGGTTATGTAATGCTCAAGACCTTCATAGCCTTTATAAACACCTATATTCGGTTCTTCTTCCTTGCCGAATTCAATTGCCCCGATTGCAGCAAAATATTGCGCATTATCCGGTACCCGGATTAATTCTTCAATCGGTTTTGATTTATCATACTGAACATTTCTTTCCTCCCACATCTTAGGGATATTAGAACGCCAGCACTGTTTCATTCCTTCAATGTAACAATTAGGTCCGCCGAGAAGCAGAACTTCAGGTTTTAAGGTATGACCTCTTGTCAAAACGGAAAGATTTTGCTGTATAATTGATTCAAACAGGCTTGCCATTAGCTCATCGGGTGGAACGCCTGATTTCTGCAAACCGTTAATATCGGTTTCAGCAAATACTCCGCATTTACCCGCAACAGGGTGGAGCCTTAGTCCCACATAGCCCATATTACATAGTTCTTCTGATGGAATCTTAAGCTTTGCATTAATTTTATCTATAACCGCACCTGTACCGCCTGCACATTTATCGTTCATTGAGGGAATTTTTTTCTTTTTCCCTGTTTCAGGATCTTCCTTAAATACAATTATCTTCGCATCCTGACCGCCGAGCTCAATAACTGAAAGCGTGTTTGGATAAAATTTCTCAACAGCAAGCGAAACGGCATTTACTTCTTGGACAAATTTTGCTCCGAGATGCCTTCCGATATTTGAGCCGCCGGAGCCTGTTATGAAGATTCTGGCACCTTCAAGGTTTTCTTTTCCTACCGATGCTTCGCTTGCCTTAAGCAGCTCAAGCGATTTTTCAGGCTGTTTGGTATCATGCCTTTGATAATCAGACCAGAGAATTTTATCCTCATCAATATCCATTACAACAGCTTTTACTGTTGTTGAACCGACATCAAAACCAATATAGAGAGGTGATTTTTGTTTTGACATATAATTTAAGAACTTTCTTTTAAATTAATAATTGATTTAGATAACGTCTGCTGTTTCTTCGGTCTTATTAACAACTGTCTTTAATCCTTCTTTCTTCATCCTATCTGCAACATGGATAACAAAATTAGCTGCAACCCCAACCACACCCTTAGTGTGCGGAACAATGTAAAATGGCTTGTTAAGCTCATCATGCGCAGAAACATATGCTTTTATTTCGTCAAGCAAATAACCTGTTTCATCAAGACATTTCTTGAATTCATTCTTTGCCTTTGATTTAGCTTCACCAAGTGCCATTTGAACCCTTGAATGAGCATTAATATCGCCTTCGCCGGAGGTTTCAATAGGAATGAAAATCATATCCTTAAACATCGATGTTACTGCAGACTGAACACCATCTGACTGCGTAGAAGGCATGCATCCGAATGGCTTAAGAGAAAGAACCATGTGGCACAGATCTTTATTTACATAGTAAATATTCTTAGCAATTTCCAAATGACCTTCGCCGCCTTCGACCCTAGAATTGTAGAACGGATGTCCAAGTCTCTGCATTTCAAGCTGGCTTGCAAGCTCATGTGGTAGGTTATTAAATTCTTTTCTAATCCTGTTATATTCTTTTTCGAATACTTTTTCAGCTATAGTTAGCAGTGCAATAGTTTGTTTATAATCTTTGTACATCTTGAATTTCTTTAGAACCTGGTAATTCTTTGGAACCTCTTCACCTTCCTTAATTCCTTTTCTATCGTGATACATATTTTTTGCCTGGTGAAGCATGTATAATATCCATGTTGCAATAGGTTCTACAAGCAGCTGCGCGCCTTCTCTATTCAGGAAGGGGAACATGTTAAAGTTACCATCACCTTCGGTTGTCTGCGCCCAGAATTCGCCTGTTACTTTACATATAGGCTTAACTTTTGTCCTGTCAATTTTTATTTCATTAAATTTATTCCGGATTTCTCTTATTGTTTCAAGATAGTAATCGCTCATTTTCTGCTCAACAAGTCTTGTAACATAATCTGAACCCGGAACCTTCTTCATGAAGTTGGCCATTAACCCGTTAAAATTGAAATATCTTTTGCCCTTCATTCTTTCGTACATTATATCCATACATTCTTCAAGCACTTTATCTGTTTCGCCTTCGTTAACTTCAAATGGACGGATTTGATAAGCTACATCATTAATTATATCACCGATATTCATTGCATTAATTATTCCAAGGAAGAAATCGAGATTCATTTCCAGTCCAGCCTCAATTTCAGCCTGTTCAAGGCCGCCTGTTTGCTGGAATATAAGCACCCTGAATCCATCAAAACCGGAGTTTCGAAGGGCAAGCCTGTATTCAGCTTCGTACATACCAAAGCGGCACGGACCGCAAGCACCAGCAGTAAAGAAAACGTAATTATCTATTATTTCTTGTTTGCTTAAACCTTTTGCTTCAAGATCCTGAAGATATTGTACAAGATTACCAACTGTAAAGTAGGTTGGGTTGCATTGGCCGTTGTTGCCATATTCTTTGCCGAGCTGGAAGGCCTTTTTATCAGGAGTAGGAATTTCCGAAGCCCTATAACCAAGTCCTTCTAAAACGCCTTTGATGAGCTTTTCATGTTTCCATGTTAAGCCGCCGAATAATATTGTTACATGTTCGCGTTCACTTTTAACAAAAGCACGCTCTAAAGGCCTTTTAAAATGATCTATCGGCTTAGATTCAACGCCGTACTCTTTCTCAAGTCTCATTCTTTCTTCGAGAAGGAGGCGTTTTATCTCAGCTTCTTTATCTTCGCTTTTCTTTAAAGCGATATTTATGGGCTTGCTCAAGGTTTCTACAGAGCCGCTCTCTTGGTTGAAATCTGTGTGCCCCATGGTTTGTGTTTCCTTCCTTTAGTCCCGCCCGTGAAGACAGGTATTTTTAAGTATTATAAACTTTTTGAATGTTTTATGATTTCATTCGTACAAATCTTACCGCTTTTTACAGATCCTTCTATTGTTGCAGGAAGACCAGTATTTGTCCAGTCGCCTGCAAGAAAGAAGTTTTCTATTTTTGTTTTACAGTCCGGCCGAAGCTTTAATGAATTTTTATCAGGCATGAATGTAGCTCTCATTTCCTTAATGACTCTTGTTCCGGTTATTTTGTATTCCGATAGAGCCGGAAAACATTTGTATAATTCATTTTTACACAAGGAGATTATTGATTCCTTATCCATTTCTGTAATCTTTTTCGCACTGCTTATAACAAGGCATAATTGATCGTTTTTGACACGAAAGACCCATTGTATATTTGCTCCGAGTATCCCTGAAAACCTGTTATTGAATATTGAGGAGATATCCTTCTCAAATTTAAAGTGAATATTAACAATCGGAGAAGGGAAGAGGCCATCTTTTTCACCTAAGATAGCATTGCTGCCAAAAAGATTTTTTACGTCATAGAACGGAATCGCACTTACATAATAATTACTTGTGATTTCTTCTTTATCTTCAGCAATAATTGAAGTTAACTCATGATTTTTAATGTTTAATCTATTAATCTTTTTGCCTGCCTTTATATTTGCTCTTTTCGTTTCGAGGTATTTAAGCGCTGGATTTACGAGCAGTTCACTCAAGAAAACATCCGGGAATACCAGATTGGAACCGCCTTTTTCAATAAAACCTGTTTTAATTATCTCTGAAAACATATATGCAGATGTATCTTCAGGGTCAGCATTAAAAACGGCTATTATGAGCGGTTTCCAGAAGCTTTCTAGAAGCCTCTTCGTCTGCTTTGTCTTTTTAAAAAGCTCATCAGTATTCATTTCAGTTAACATTTCATCGCTAATTTTCTTATTTTTTAGATTATTTATCAGCCGTATAGCTGCAAGCCTGTCCACAAGCTTTATGGCCTTAAAATTCATCAGTCCACCCAGTAAATGGAGCGGGGGAGGCAGTTTTGATGCCTTCAGGATGTAATTTTGTGCCTTTAGGTTAGTGAAAATTACCTCCAGTTGCTTTTGGAAATACAGCTTATCATATGAACCTATTATTTTCAGGTATTCAAACGTGTTTTTATACCATGAAGCGAATATATGCTGTCCGTTATCAACATAATCTCCAATGGATTTATCAAAGAACGAATAGGCCCTGCCTCCAAGCTTTGGAGACGCCTCGTATAAATTTACTTTAAAACCTTCTTTTGTTAAGAACACTGCCGCAGAAAGCCCTGCAAGACCTCCGCCAATTACCGTCACAGTATTTTTCATCAGTATGCCAGCTTGTACTTAACAAAAACTCCAAGAGTGTAATAAACTTTTTTTAATTTAGATACTTTAGCTTTTTTGTGAAATACGTTATAATTCATGTTTTCAATTTTTTCAAGAATGTTAAAATAAATCTTCTGCATTATCCT
The DNA here is from genome assembly GCA_036505135.1 of Ignavibacteria bacterium. Taxonomy (GTDB): domain Bacteria; phylum Bacteroidota; class Ignavibacteria; order Tepidaquicellales; family OLB5; genus DASXTZ01. The sequence goes on along the minus strand of DASXTZ010000312.1, from coordinate 301 downwards.
TGCAGGAAATAAAAGCTTCCTGTCTTCTGGGTGAAAGCAGTCATTTGCCATTTCAAAATACTTTCTTGCCCTTTCGCATTCAAATTTCATTAGCTCGATAAACGAATCGTTGTATTTAAAGTTTAATAAGTCCTGCTCATTGTAGCCGAATCTTTTCAGATCTTCTTCCGGGAGATAGATTCTGCCATTTAGGGCGTCAAATTTTATATCTCGCAGTATATTGGTAAGCTGCATTGCAATACCAAGATTTACTGCATATTGTTTGGCATTTTCCGTTTTATAACCAAAGACCTCAATGCAC
>DASXTZ010000311.1:0-4124 GCA_036505135.1 Ignavibacteria bacterium | reverse complement strand
CAAAATTAGTATGCTGGAAATATTTTGAAAGCCCCTGGATAAATTCACTATTGGGAAAAAAAGTTAATATAGTATTGGGAACAAACATTATTGATTGTGCAAATATTATTGGCATAACACCAGCCTGATTTACTCTTAACGGTATATATTGGGTAACCCCACCGTAAATCTTTCTTCCAACAACTCTTTTTGCATATTGAACAGGAATTCTTCTCATGGCTTGCGTTACAGTAACAACTCCTGCAATTATAAAGACCAATGCTGCTATAATTATTAACTCAATTATAATATTTCTACTTCCCTGCTGATACATTTCAAATTCCTGCAGCAATGCATATGGAAGCCTATCTATAATGCCAATAAAAATAATTAAAGAAATCCCGTTTCCAATTCCACGCTCTGTAATTTGTTCGCCAAGCCACATCATAAAAATCGTGCCTGCTGTCATCAATATTATACATGAAACTGTAAAGAGAAACGGGTCGATTGTAATAATACTCCCCACTCCTCCTGCCGACCTGCTTTTAAGCTGAACACTAACACCCCATGCCTGCATTAAAGCTACCGGAACTGTTCCATAACGTGTAATCTGGTTAATCTTTTTTCTGCCTGCCTCGCCTTCTTTTTGCAGCTTCTGAAAATACGGTACAACCGCTCCGAGAAGCTGGATAATGATAGACGAGCTTATATAAGGCATTATGCCAAGAGCGAATATGGCTGCATTTTGAAATGCTCCACCTACGAACAAATCATATAAGCCAAAGAGCGAGTTTTCTGACATCGGGCTTTTATTAATTTCAGCAAGTAAACTGACATTAATACCCGGTAACGTAATGTGAGCACCAATTCTAACAACAATAAGGAGTAATACTGTAAATATTATCCTTTGTCTTAGCTCCTGAATTTTAAAAATATTCCTGAAACTCTCTACAAAACCGCTCATAGAGTTATTGCTTTGCCCCCAACTTTTTCTATTTTTTCAACTGCCGTTTTGCTAAAACTATGAGCACTCAATTCTAGTTTAGCTTTAAAATCACCTTCTCCAAGTATCTTCAAAGGAGCTTTTTTACTTGAAATAATACCACATGTGAATAATGTTTCAGGATTTAAATTCTGAGGCTTTATTTTACCCTTATCAATAAAACTCTGAAGCTTACCAAGATTTAAAACTTGAAACTCTACTCTAGAAGGATTATTAAACCCAAATTTCGGAAGTCTTCTTTGGAGCGGCATTTGCCCGCCTTCAAACCAGGCATGCCATTTATTGCCCGAACGTGACCCCGCGCCTTTATGCCCTCTTGTTGAGGTCTTTCCATGACCTGAACCGGCTCCTCTTCCAATTCTTTTTCTCTTCTTCCTGGAGCCTGATGCATATTTTAAGTTACTGAGAATATCCATTTAAGATCTTGAGATGTGAGTTACAATGAAGACCCCTCACATTTCTGCGAGGGGTCAAGTAAATTGACTATTTTAAAATTTATTTCGCGAAATTATATGATGCAGAAATCACACCAAATAAATCTGTTTGTGTTCCTGAGACAAAATTGATACCTCGCTTCAGCCATTCTTCAGATACAGTAGCGTCTATACTGAATCTTCCAAAATGGAAACCTGCTCCAAGGCTAACCGTTTGATCCGGACTGCTTCCCAAGGTTAAATCTTCGTTTAAAGAAAATCCAGGATTGTTGGTTTCATTTGATCTCATTATGATAGCTCTGTTAAAGCCCATTCTGGCTGTCAGCCAATCAGCAATTCTTGTCTCACCTGCCAAGTTAAACCGGGGCGCTACAAAATCAGTACCTTTAAATTCATACGATCCTGTAGTATCCGAGAATGAAGCTTTAAAAGTATTGTATTCAGCCAATAGACCTCCAGCAATCTGAATATCATCAGTAATAGGTATGTTCAAACCAATTCCCCCATTAATAGACATCCAACTATATTCCGGTCCAAGAACGGTAATTGTTGATATAGTTTTGGGAGTAAAGCTATAGGTTGAAAATCCTAAAACCGGCACAACGGCCCATTTGGATTTTGTATTGAACCAACCTCTTAGATTAACAGCAAGTTCAATACCACCGTCATTTTCAAGAGTAGTGGTAGTACCGGATGGCGGAATCTGCTCATTTTTATATTTATTCATTCTGAAGCGAACAACACCTTCGATCCAACCTTTTTTCATATTGTACATAACCCCGAGGTTGGCACCTAATGAACTGCTGCTTAGGTTTGTATCAACAGAAACCGTATCGGAATATTCCTTATTGTGCTTCCACATAGTAACATATGGAGCCAAACCAATATGGAAGTTCTTATTCAGCGAGTATCCTATCAAAGGCATAATTGGAACAACCGGCGAGCTTACGCTAACAGCATTGCCCCCGAAGTTGTCCCATAAATCGCTTCTTTTGTTAACAATCACACCAAGTCCTAACTTTTTCCCAACTCCAAAGGTAACGCCTGCATATGGATCGCTTAACTCGAAATTGCTAATCACATTTCTTCCGACATCGCCAAACGAATAGTCTTTGTAGTAGTTAGTCCAGGCTGGATTATTTCCAATATTAGTTGCCGCATCCAAGATGAAAGGTGAATTTGCTAAAGCTTCGTATCTTCCTGTTCCGCTTGGTATGGACTGCGAGAAAACGCCAGCAGCCATAACAAACAGCAACATAACTGCTAGATGTTTTTTTAACATTACTTTTTTTCCTCCTATAATGTTAATAGTTTGTTATTATTAAATTGCACTTAAATCCTAATCTTATCATGTTGACGTCAGACATGATAATTTCAAATTAAGTGTAAACTTGTACTAAATGTTTTACTTTATCAATCATACCCCGTATTTGCGGGGTATCATTATGCTCTCTTACTTTATTAATCTTACCAAGCCCCAAAGCTTCAATAACCTTCTTCTGCTTTTCGGGCCTATCTATTGTACTTCTGACTTGTTTTACCTTTATCTTAGCCATTTGGATGTTAATTCATGAAAATTGTCTGAATTTCAACTCCGCGCCTGGATGATGCCATCTTTGCATCACTTATACTCCTTAAAGCCTTCATTGTTGCTTTTACAACATTATGCGGATTGGAAGAGCCTAAAGATTTTGTCAGGACATCCTGAACACCGGCAGCCTCCAAAACCGCCCTAACTCCACCTCCGGCTATTAAACCAGTACCTGGCGAAGCTGGCTTTAACATGACTTTACCAGCACCGTATTTACCAATTATTTCGTGTGGAATAGTACCTTTTCTAAGGGGTATGAAAACGAGATTTTTTCTTGCATCCTCGGAACCCTTAGCAATTGCCGATGACACCTCATTAGCTTTACCTAAGCCAATACCTACATGACCACTTCCATCTCCTGCAACAATAACTGCAGTAAAACTGAACCTGCGCCCACCTTTAACTACTTTCGCTACTCTTCCTATGTAAACTAATTTATCTTTTAACTGTAAATCCCCAGCTTTTACCCTTTTTGCCATTTATCCTTTTTTTTCCTTAGAATCCATATACAAATATATGTAAAAAATATTTAAAAAGCCACAATAAGTAACTATTTTACAAAACCCGAGTTCTCAGGGGAGGATTCGAACCTCCACTAACGGCTCCAAAGGCCGCTGTCCTGCCATTAGACGACCCGAGAATGCTATCTCTTTTAGTTAAAGAACTTAGGAACCGTAGATTTGAACCGAACATTGGGTTTAAAATTCCAATCCTGCTTCTCTGGCTGCGTCAGCTATGGCTTTTACCCTGCCATGGTATAAATACCCATTTCTATCAAACACAACTTTCTTAATATTGTTTTCAAGAGCCTTTTCTGCTAATTTTTTTCCTATAATCTTGCTTTTTTCTGTTTTTGATGCTTTTTCTTTTAAAGAATCCTTAACGTCCTTGCTAATTGTAGATACCGTAAATAGTGTTTTACCATTAATATCATCAACCAACTGTGCATATATATTATTGAGGCTCCTAAATACAGTGAAACGGGGTCTGGTAGCAGTGCCTACAACCTTTTTCCGGATATTATATTTTATTCTTTGATGTGAAGAAAGATTAGATCTTAGTGGCATTTTAATAAAAATTTTTTCTAATTAAATTATTTTGCTGCTGCTTTTCCTGC
>DASXTZ010000310.1:0-13668 GCA_036505135.1 Ignavibacteria bacterium | reverse complement strand
TTTAATAATATCATTTTATCATTTCCCGAAATGCAAAACTAGTTTTGTGATTTGTGAAACTTCGGATTGACGTTAGACCTCACGTCAATAAAATCTCATTCCCCTAACACGCACAATAATAATTGGATTGTTATCCCAAACTCAATACAGCAAAATCTGAGTTTTAAGAATGGTGATTATCCCGATACTTACCCTTAAGCTTGTATTTTTTTCTCGGGTAAAACTATGTCAGAATATTACAACAATGAAAAAATTTTGCAGAATAAGGTTAATTTTCATATAAGATTATACCCTAAATACGGTATTTTAGCCTAAGAAGCTTCGTTTTTTGGGTCAAAAACGACACTTTATCATGTTGCATATTTTTGTTAGTATTATTACTTTGCACCATTAGAGTTGGGAAACATATCTATTAATTATTCAATCTATACTTAATTATTTTTCTGCAACAATAAAATTGATGGCTTTTAACGCGTTAGTCACAAGGTTATTGTGTGTTACAAACAAATTTTTTTTTAAAACTAAAGGAGTTATACATGTATAAAAAACTTATTTATTCTTTAGCAATAGTAACTCTAGTAACTATTGCATTTTTATTTAACAGCTGCAGCGACACTCCTGTCGTAACTCCCGGTATAGAAAATCCAAACAATGATGCGGGGAACGGGTGTAATACTCCAAATCAATTTTGTGGTTCACCAGGAACTGCATTTATTCAAAATACTTGTCCTGGAACTGTTACAACAATTGACCTTTGGGCTGGTGTTGGAAATCCAGATGCTGGTGTACTGGTGGGACGTGTTGAGTTCTATCCTGTATCTGGAACTACATGGAAGGTAAAATACGTTTTCACCAATTCATCATTTGAACCAACATCCATTCATTTTTCAATTAAATGTCAATTATCAGATATTCCTCATACAAATAATGGTAATCCTATTCCGGGCCAATTTCAGTATAAATTTAATGCTCCCTTTGGTTCTTTCTATGAATTTAATATAACATTACCATCTGGTTGCACTTGTTTCTATGTAGCTGCGCATGCAGGTGGAACCTTAGGTGGTCTGGATTGCTTTAATGTATCTATTCCACCAGGTTGTGTGACAATTTCAAATCTCCACCATGCTGCGGCAGAGGGATGTTACTTTACATTCAATTTAAGTAATGCCGGAAATTTTAATGGATCATATTGTGGATGGTGTATGGATTTAGGCACATCAGTATTAGACTCAAACTTTAACTGTGCTCATATGTTTTCAAGTTTAGCACCATTCCCTGAATATTTGAAACCTTCAATCGAGGGATGGCAAGATATGGACAAAATTAATTACTTAATTAATACCTGGCAGGTAGGACAATCAATACAAAGAAAGAATTATCTATGTCAAAATGTTGACGGATCTGGTGTAATAAACACTTTTGACTTCCAGAAAGCAATATGGCGTATATTAGATTTAGGACCAGGTAGTACTTATAGTGAATTAAGTGATTCACTGGTGGTGAATGCTCTTGTTTGTGATATGATAGCAAATGGAGAAGGCTTTGTACCTTCATGTGAAAATGGTGATTTAATTGTATTCTTCATTGACCCGGGCTTGAACCCCAATCAAACTCGGGCGCAGCCTATACTTACATATGCTCCTTGCTGCGATGGTCAGGGAGTGACAGCTTGGGGAGATGGTAAGTATGGCGGAAACTTCTCAGGTCCAAACTGGGCTACTTATTTCAAATGGTGCCCAACTTGTCCATAATTTTCTTACCTTAATTTTTAAAAATGCCGTCTTTATTTAAAGACGGCATTTTTTATTTAGTCTGCTGCCATCGGAATTTTATATTTATAGAATTTTCATGGAATTGATTTTAAACCCTGCAAAGATTACAATATTATCTGTGATTATTAATAACAATATTTTTTCTCAATATGATTGGGAATATGTAGGAGTTTCAAGGATAAGGATATTTATTATTCTAAGAACTCAGTTGTTAAAGGAGTATCCCTTGGTTTTAGTTCTTGCAAACCACAAAAAATAAGCGTTGTATAATATGATTAGATAAAGTTTTCATCAGTTGAAATCACCTAAAAAACCAAGTAAAATATTTATCACCCAATACTATAATATTTATTGAACTCATCCCTTAAAATAACCCCTGCAAGATATTCAGTGGTTTCTTGGTTTCAAATTAATCTAAACAATTTACTTTTATCTTCCCTGGTTCATCTGTTAATGCTTCAGCGTATGGCATATAAATTTTTACCGGTGGAAATGAAATAAGAACTTTTTGTAAATGTTTTTTCCTTACTATTTATTAAAGGTTCAAAGACTTCCCGGATTGCAGATTTTCGATTACATGTGTTGAAATTTCACTGCCGAGGTTGTCCTTCATATTATTATTTATCCGGATTTAATGCAAGCTCTGCTGCTTGTTCGAGTGTTAGTTTCTTCCCCTCGTCACAGTGTTTAAAAAATTCTTCATCACTTAATTTATTATGAAGAACATTGATAACCTGTTCGTAAAGTATGAATTCATCCCTTTCAAACACAGTACTCATAGATTGCAGGGCAGCATCGACGAATCCGAGCAGACAAGCAGCTCTAGTGTAATAATGCTTGACACTGGCAATAGCGGCAAGTCCCATAACGCAATAAACCATTCCCAATTTATTTCCTATCTCACGGCGAAGAGTAAGACTTTCCTCATAAAGCTTGAGCGCCTGTGCATAATCTCCTTGTTTAAACTCAATATTGCCCAGATCATAAAGGGTGTCAGCTATGCCCGATTTGCTTCCAATCTCACGTACGAGGGCAAGGCTTTCTTCATAGAAATTTTGAGACTGTTTATAATTTCCTCTAATGTATGTTATAATTCCTAAATTATGAAGAGAAATAGCGATGCCTTTTTTGTCTCCGACCTCGCGTTTTAAAACGAGGCTCTCCTCATACAGCTTCTGCGCCTTTTCATAATCTCCCTGATTATACGACACGTTTCCCAGGTTATTCATAGAGTTGGCAATGCCCCGTTTGTTTCCTATCTCTTGCCTAAGGGCCAGGCTTTCCTCGTGGAACTTCCGTGCTTGTTCATAATCTCCCTGGTCATATGCCATATTTCCCAGGTCACTAAGAGAGCTTGCAATGCTGCCTTTATCTCCAATCTCCCGTTTATACACAAGACGCTCTTCACAAAGCTTCCGCGCCCGTTCATAATCTCCCTGTTCATACGCTACAATACCCATGTTGCCGATAGAGGTTGCTATTCCATCTTTGTCTTTTAATTCACGGTACAGAGCCAGGCTTTCCTCATGAAATTTCATTGCTTGCTGGTAATCTCCCTGATTATAAGCAAGAGTACCGGTACAGTTCAGGGCTTTCCCAATCACTGGCTTGCTGACCCCCTTCGTATTTCCGAACATGCTTTCCAGTAATCTTCTGCCAATTGAAAAATACCCGCGTATATCCCAGAACATTGCTAAAGCTCCTGCGAGACGCATGCCCTCTTCAAAGTATCCTTCCTTTAAGGACCATTCAATTGCAGACTGCAGGTTACCATGCTCTTTTTCCAGCTTATTAAGCCAAAATTGCGCTTCCGTCTCTGCAAGCTTCGGTTCAGCCAATTCCGATAGCTCCATATAATAATACAAATGCCTTTGAAATAGATTATTTGTTTCGTTTGTTTCTTTAAGCTTATTTGTACCGTAATGTTTAAGTGTTTCTAATATGCTGTACCTTTCATTTTTTTCATCGAATATTATTATTGATTTTTCTACCAATAAACTTAATATGTTAAATACTTCATTTTTTTCTATTTTATCATCTGAACAAATTTCTTCTGCTGATTCTAATGTCCATCCGTCGTTAAATACTGATAACCTTCCCCATAAAATCTTCTCAGGCTCTGTTAACAGGTCATAGCTCCAGTCTATCAAAGCTTTTAGTGTCTGTTGTCTCGGTAATGCTGTACGTATTCCTCCCGTCAGCAAACTGAATCTATTACTTAGTCTTTCATAAATTTTTTCAACCGTTAACACTTTTGTCCTTGCTGCTGCAAGCTCTATTGCCAATGGTATTCCATCCAGCTGTGAGCAAATACCAGCTAATGCAGGTGCATTTTCATTATTTACTCTGAACTTCTCGTTTACTGTGAGTGCTCTTTCTATGAATAATCTTACCGATTCATACTGTGCTAACTGTTCTAAAGATAGTTCTTCTTTTGGATTAGGTATTTCTAAGGATAATATACTGTGTGTCTGCTCACCTATGCATTTCATTGATTCTCTGCTTGTTGCTATTATCTTCAGATTTGGACATGCTTTTAAAAGCTTTTCTGTTAACACAGCGCATGCTTCTATTAAATGCTCACAGTTGTCAAGTATTATTAACATTTCTTTATCTTTAAGATACGCAGTAAGTGTCTCTTCTGATGTCTTTTTTATTTCTTCTTTTATTCCAAGTTCTTTTAATATTTCTTGTGGAAGGAGCACAGGATCAATTAGCGGTGCCAGCTCTACAAACCAGACTCCGTTTGCAAAGTCATCTATGACGTCTGCACCTACCTGAAGTGATAACCGTGTCTTTCCTGCTCCTCCGGGTCCTGTAAGGGTTAGTAGATGTGTATTTATTAATAATTCCTTTACTTTTTCTATTTCTTCTTTTCTTCCAATAAAACTTGTAAGCTGAACAGGGAGATTATTCGGTCGGGCATCGAGAGTTATTAATGGTGGAAAGTCCGATGGCAATTCTTTTGAGATTAACTGAAAAATTTTTACTGGTTGTATTAAGTCTTTTAACCGTCTTTCTCCAAGGTCACGGTATGATATTTTAGTATTTTCTTTTGCTGTTAATTGGTTATATGCATCCTCGGAAATAAGTACCTGTCCACCATAAGCAGCTGACATTACTCTCTGTGCCCTTGCAAGTGTAATATAACCCATATATCGTTTACCATTCCATTCAGCTTTTCCTCTATGAATTCCCATTCTTACTTTTATCACAACTTCTTTCCATTTTTCTGAATTGAGCTTTCTCTGTGCCATATAGCTCGCATTTACTGCATCAATTGTATTTTCAAATGATGCACAAAAGGCATCACCAACTATTTCAAATACAAATCCGTTACAGGATTCTATTGCTTCTCTCATTATGGAATGATGAATTTCAAGCGAAACCGGAAGACTATCCGGAAAATGCTGGGCAAGCTTAGTGCTTCCTTCGATGTCTGTAAAGAGAAATGTTATGTTCCCACTGGGTGGATTAGCCAATAATACCGTTCATTAAATAAAATTCTTGTAATAACTCACATTTATTTTCAAATATAACTAAAAAGGGAGTCATTAAAATAAAATAAGAATGTCAAAAAAATTGTAATAACTAAAATGACTCATTTAAAGAAAAATAACAAAATAAGTTTTAAACACAGAGAACTTGATAAGATGTTATGACATCATGATGTTAGGTTTATATTATCTATTCCACCAGTAATCTTTTGTGTTGGAAGCTGGAATTATCCTATTTTTTATTGAAAATTTTAATCGCCAAATGTGCCGGAACCAACACTCTCCCCCGTTACATAGACGTTACCTGAGGCATCAACAGCAAGGGCGTACGCATTATCATCAGAATTTCCCGGACCGTTGTATCGGGAGACCCACTGCTGCATTCCTGACGTATTATACTTGATTGTAGCGTAATCGTAGTAGGTGCCTAAATGGTAACTGTATCCAGAAATGTACACATTGGCCGATGAATCTACGGCAATTGCGGTGGCATAGTCGTACAAATCACTGTACCGGGCAACCCACTGCTCGACCCCCGAAGGATTGTATTTGACAGTGACGTAGTCGGATAAGTTTGGTGAACCTCGCCGCTCGCTCCTGTTACATAAACATTGCCTGACAGGTCAACCGCAAGCGCCGATGCCATATCAGAGGTGTTACCCGGACCGTTGTAGCGGGCTACCCATTGTTGCATTCCAGAAGCATTGTATTTGACTGTCAACGGCAATTGCATACGCAAAGTCAAATGCAGGAACATAGCCTGAAACGTACTGTCTGACCCAACCAATCTGTACGCTGTCAGACGAAGCCCCAAATTGAGAGTCCATATGATGAAGCCGGAGAGCTGTGCGATCAGTATTCTGAATGGCGAACAAAAATGAGCGTGGATCTTCCGGCATGCCGGTCTGAGTATATATCACCGAATCCAACATCAGCAACATGAATGCAGTTATGGAAACAAGGAATGCTTTGAACATTATTCCGCTCCTTTCTATGAAATGTTTGAACCCTGAACCAATAAATTCGGGCTCGGAATCCAATTTGGCTGCACATTATTTTAGTATGTGATTAATCTGGCAGAACAGTTTTTTTCCATTTATACAGCATTCCGCCTTTTTATGCTTTGTCTTTCAAGTATTTTAAAATTCATTTAGAAGTATTAATTGGATACTTCGCAAATACAAATCCATACCTGATTTGCGTTGGGATGAATGATTCGTAGTATTAAGATTAACATAATAATGTGCCAAAATGTTTTTCGATGCAAAAAATTAAAAAATCTAACACTTAAAAGCTGTTAAAGAACCTACTGCCTGAGAAGCAAGTGACCGTAACCCGAAGTTGCTCAAATAATCTTATAATGAATGATTTGATATATCACAATATTGCAAAGTTACTAGTTTAGTGACTATTTTTCTACATGATGTGGGAAAGTTGACCCAACAGCTATTTCCAGGTGGAATAGATTGCGGTTATACCTTATACGAACGATAAGATTAAATCGACCCATCTTAACCTAAAAACAGGTAATTTAACTATATAAACTATTAACCTAATTCAATAATTGCAATTTACTTATAAAAAAAGCCTTTGTTTTAAAATCCTGATAGCTATCCTGTATATTTATTACTTAAATTATTCGTTTGTTTTTTGGTTTTCATTTCTTAATTTACTTATAAAGATATATTTACTTGAGATAGTTGCCAATCTCCCTGTTTCAGATGAACAGTTGATTTTTGCCCGATACTAATATTTCCCATTTTTTTAAAAAAACAGAATGAAAACAAAGATTATGAAAAGGGATCTTAGAGGTTCACATAAATTTGAAGTCAATCATGATGGCCACGTAGTAAATTCCCCTGAAAACCTTGAAAAGCTTAGAAAGCTGTTTCTGGACAGAAAAATAATAAACGGTAAAAAACTGGGCCCCGGGGATCCCGGTGACTTCGATTTTGGTGCCTGGCATGTTTTGTGTCATCTGGCTGCCGGATGTGCCGTATTCCGAAATACGGATAAATACTTGTGGGTAGAAATATCACACGTCCCGTTAATCGATGTTTATACTGCAACTGTAAATGTTGAAACTGAAAAAGAACCTGTTTCGGCGTTTCCGCTCCTATCTGAAGAAGGAAGTGCCTTGTTGAATAAAGCAGAGTTACTGGGATTTGTGGAGGGAAGTTCCCTCGGCCATGTATCGGCAAGAGATTCAAATGACTTAAAGGGAAAATTTAACAAATGGACAAGGCAGGAATTTGATATGGACGTTAAGTCTAAAAAAGACGGCGGGAGAGTATGGGAGCATTGGTGTACAGTGAGAGATATCACGCCCAACGCATCGGTAGGACTATCGGTCCTTAAAGCTTATCTCACGATGGTAAGTGTAAGCGGAGGCAGGCTGGTATCAATTGTAGCCCGGGGGAGAAGAAAGTACTCACACCCAGAGCAGCTGGCAGCATTAGTTAAGGCTGGATTTATTTCGCCTGAGGACGCGACCATTGATATTACGCCAAAGCCCATTTCCAGAAAAGCAGAGCTGTTAATTTATTCTGCTGAACCCAAAAAATGTCTGCAGGCGGCAAGAATGCTAAAATGGGATGAACACAATATTTCATATTTCATGTTTGCAAGAAGAATCAAAGACTGGAACACAACAAACAGAGTAAGGAATGAATTAATAAATGAAAAATTATTAAATCCTTAATATTATGCCGGGAATTATTACCATTGTAACAGGCCCTATTGTCGGGCTTAATTCAACAAAATTTTTAGACCAGACCATTGAATTTGCTGCCGGGACCGGAATAAAAATTAAAGCCTTTAATTTATTTGATGAAATTATAGACCAGGCAGGAATTGATATTGAAGATGATATCCAGGGTGCGGAATACATAGGCGATTTACTAAATGGCTATGAATATCAATTCAAGATTCAAAGAGAAATGGCTTATTACTCATTAGCAAGAAAGATAGATCGTCTTCCTAAGAATACACATGCAATTATCAGGACACCGGCAAGTGTAGAATGGAGGGGTTACAACTATATTCTCAGGGATCACAAAATCATTTCCACTCTTACCAAACCTGATAGGATAGTTACCCTTATAGATGCTGAATGGAAAATTCAAAAAAGACTGAGGTCAGGTTACGGTAAAAGGAACCTTCAAATTATTGCCCATCAGAAATCACTCACAATTGAAAAAATACTGCAGTGGCTTGGCAATGAAGTGAGTGTAAGTGAAGACTGGGCGGAATGGGCATCATTATTATCAGGTAAAACAGTGAAACACCTGGTTTTAGGCCTCTCTTCACCTTTAAAGAACAACCGCAATATCTATGCCCCCGACGTTGAAAATATGACCAAAATAGCTTCTCAGAAAGAGCTTATGTCATTTTATGCATCCTATTCAATGACAGTAGCAACTGAAAAGATTAGAAAAACTATAAATTCTTATATTTGGAAATTGAGAGAATATGGGGCGGTAATAGACCCAGCATCAATTGAAATTGGCACCAACATTGGCAAAAAAGACGAATCCGTTGTGTTCTCTTATACTGTCAATCGTGACCTAAGGTGGGACGTTCAGAAGGTTGATATAGTTGCTGCATTTCATCCGTATACAAAAATGCCACCCTTAAGTACGGGAATGATGGATGAGCTTGGCCATGCAAGGGCTTTTAGAAAAGAAAGATACATGGTTCTCCCCTCAGGCGGTGGAAGCCCGTTCACAAAAGATAATTATGTCCCTTCTAACCATATTTTTAAATCGGGTAATGATTTCTTTAGCTATCTTGAACATAGCAGGAAGAAAAACCTAAAGCCAAGATTCAGAAAAATAACGCGTGCATTTGAAAAATGGCAGAAAAAGAACAAATTTCTTTAAAAAATATCAATCCCCAGGATTTTCTCAAAAAGCTTATTGACGAAGCAAGTTTCACAAAGCGTTCGGAGAGCTTAAAGAGGAAGCTATTGGCCTCAGAAGCAATGGATGGGTATGATAAAACATTCACCGAACTGAAGCCCGATAATAAAGATATTTACTCCGCTGAAATGCAGCGGTTCTATAATTCCAGAAGGGTGTATCAAAACAGAACTGAAGTGGGAACCCTGCCTTATGACATAGAGCGGCTGCGGGAAAATATAAAGTTACTTGAAGAATCCTGCATTAAGGTCAATCTCCACGAAAAAGAACAGGCATTAGAAAAGCTTGTATATCTGGGCCAGGAACTGCTCAGAAGAAAATATTTATCTAAAATATCAGAACCTGAGAATAAAATTGAATTATCTGATACTTGCAGTTTAATAACAGAACTTGGAGCAGTGGCCATACAAGTTCTCGGAAAAGCTCCGAGAACCCCATTCTATGCATTTAGAAAATTTAGCAAATCGAGCTCGCCCAGCCCTAAATCTACAGGTATAGAAATTCTGTCAAGCGGGGCATTTCCTGATTGGTTCGACAAAACAAACAGAGAGCTGAAGCAAAAGAAAGGGATCGGCAATTCAGGTTTTGAAAATGTTCTTGAAGCTGCCTTTGATTCCCCCCGGTCAAGGGTTCTCGGAAGGGCAATCAGGGAAAATAAGCTAAAAAATATATTTTCATTTCCTGAGTATTTAAGAACTATGCTTGACCTCGAGCTGATGAGATTAGGACAGGCAACGACCCCCGGGACTTTCAGTATGCTTTTAAATTCATATTATTATGGGGCAATGCTAGTTGACCATTCAACAAATGTCAGTGAACAGGTTCAGATAATTTATTCCGAAGAAAACTGGAAACCATTATACACTATAGAAAATCGAAAGGACCCCGGGCAGCAGGCCGGAGAAACTTTAAGCCTGCTGAAAGAATTCTTTTTAACCAGAAACCTCAGTCCAATAAAGCAGGATCACCCGCGGACAGCGAGAATAGAATTCACTGAGGATATGGAACAAAACCTTATAAAAGCCTATTTCAAGGAATTGGCTAAATTGATAAAAAGTGAAAATGGAATCAGGATAAATAATAAAGTACATCAAATTCTGCCAGTTCTGCATTTAACGCTCAGTACTAATAGAGCTGAGAGTACGAAATCTGCTATCCGGATTATAAAATCCTGCGGATATAAAAAATTGGCTCTGAGCGCAGAATTTGTAAGAAACCATCCGGGTTTACTTCAGTATTTTGATAACGATAAAATTACCAATAATGTAATTTCATATGCAGGCAAGAACCGGATAGAGCTGACTGACGGGAGAACAGTTGACATGGTAGCCACTTCCAATAAAGCAATTGAAGCCGCAGCAGGTGCCATTATGTCGGGGCATGGATGTATTAAAGTAGGATTACTTGGACTCACATACGAGCAGATGTCTGAGTTCATAAGCAGGTTCAAGAAAGGGCTTGGAACAAACTACAAAAGACAAAGCAACCAGCTAATAATTTTTATAGGCTTAGTTGATAAGCCAATTGTTTCTGACAGCAAAATATATACTAATCCAAAGGAGGTTTCCGAAAAATTCATTGAGCTAATGAGAAAGAAAAGGCATGATATGCTTCTTCTTGACACAATGTATAAGGGGAAAAAAGATAAAAGGTTTGTAAGTGAAAAAGACATCAACAAGAAGGACGAAAAAGGCGGACACTTAACATTTAACGAACTAAAAGCACTGATTAAAAAAGCAAATAAAAAAATCGGCGGCTATCCCGGCTGCGAAATATGGGTAGCAGGCTCATATACAGAAGAACAAACTTATCAGGCTTCGCTGGAATCTGCGGAACAAAGACCGGGATTGATCTGCCTGGGTGGAGCTGAGAGAAGCTTCGGCGGCATCAGGTTAGACCCAAAAGATGCTTATGAAATCAATCCCAACTCAAGAAATAAAAATGAAAAATTACTGGCATCGCTTATTCAGTTCAACTCAGATATTCAATTCCTGCTCAGCAGGGATAACAAATTGGCGCGCGATGCAGGCCATGTTGAAGGAGAGCTAAAAAGAAAAGGGAAAAAGGAAGCAGGTGAGCTAAAAAACCTAAGGAAAAAATACATTACCGCAAGGAAAAATTATTATGAGAAACTTTTTGAAGAAGCTCAAAGAAGAGAAAAGAACATAAAGAACATAGATTCACTTGTGCTTATCGGAGATAGTTTAAATATCAGCACACTAACCAAAGCTAAAATGGAATTTCAAATTATCCGGAAGAAATATGTTGAAAGAGTATCAGAACTAATGTATCAACTGTTTGAAAAAGAATGGTTTCGGAATTAGGCTTAACATCAAAAGTAAAATTAATTAAATAATCGGGTGAAAGTTAAATGAACGCAAAAGCTTTTTCTAATAACGATGTAACATTGCTGGTTTGGAGCTACGATAATCCCATTGAAGATTGTTTAGGGTTCTGTATCAAACGTAAGAACGTAAATACAGAAGAAGGTTCAATACTAAATAGTATGGTTGGATTCTCTAAAAAAACCGTAAAAAAACAAGAATTCAAGCCAACAAATATCTGGCCCATCCAAAAATTTAATTGGAGAGATTTCATGGCAAAAAGCGGAGAAAGCTATGAATATACTATTGTACCAATGATCGGGGAGCCTGACGACCTGCACGAAGCTGATACTTCGATGCATTTAACGACTAATGTAGTAACTCTTTCACCCGGCTCGGGCAAAATTAAAGCTTATTTTAACAGAGGTATTTTATCTACCCAGTTCATATCCAGGCAGATTCCCAAAGGAGGTTCGGGCATCCCTAATTATAAGATACTTGCCGAGAGATTAAGACAGCCCGGCGATAAGCTTAGAAATAAGCTCGCTGATGAATTAAGGACTGCGCTGTTGAGTTTCCTTGATAAAGCAATTAATGAAGATGGCGAGTGCTACTGCGCACTATATGAGCTAAATGATCCTGAACTTCTTGCTAAACTACTTGAAGCAGGAAAGAGGATTCATGTTGTACTTTCCAACACCGGCCCTGAAGATGGAACCAACGAAGTTTCAAGAGCTTCCCTGCATGAATCTAATGTTGATATTACGGATAGGTTCGTTCCATCCGGGCACATTGGCCATAATAAATTTGTGGTTTATGTTAACAGCGACGGAAAAGCCGAATCAGTACTTACAGGGAGCACTAACTGGACTGTATCGGGTCTCTGCGCCCAAAGCAATAATTTAATTATTCTTGAATCTGAAGAGCTTGCAGACCAATATTTGAAATACTGGAATAGCCTGAAAGAAGACGACGGTAAACAATCAGTCGATTTTAGAGAAGAGAATAATGAGGTCAGGAAAGCCGTTGTTGGAGATGCCGAAATTTCTCTGTGGTTTTCTCCAAATACAAAGCAAAAAACTAAGAAGAAAGGCTCAAAACTGCCTGAAGACATGAAGGAAATCTGGCAGGCAATGGAAGGTGCAAAGAAATCAATTTTATTTTTGGCATTTCAGCCCGGCACGCCCAGCATAATTGAAAAGGCATGTGAAATACAGATCGAAAATCCTGACTTATTCATAAGAGGCGCTGCCACCGATATAAAAGCTGTCGAAAGCAGTGAGATAACACTTTTTCACAGAGATGTAACTGAGCCTGTAGTAGTTGGAGCAAAAAGTATAGAAGATGATTTTGCATACTGGATAGCCGAACTTTTAAAATCATCACCAAGAGCACATGCAATTATACATGATAAAGTAATGGTCATTGATGCATTCACAAAGGATTGTGTGGTTATTACAGGCAGCCATAATCTTGGCTATAGGGCCTCATATCATAATGATGAAAACTTATTAATAATTCGCGGAGATATGGAGTTAGCTACCAGTTACGCCACACATATACTGGACGTTTATGACCATTACAGATGGAGGTACTTAATGAGCAAAAGTAAACGGAAAGGCAAGAAATTCAGAGGGTTATGTAAAGATTCATCATGGCAGGAGCCATATTATAATGACAAAAGGGGAGAATCAATTGATAGAAGATTTTGGATGTAAGAAACCTAAGTACACGACAGCCTATAAAAGAGCTGAAAAACCGTGCCAAGAATGGACTCTTAGACAATCAAAGATAGTATGCGATAATATAATATTGATAAGCCTGTATAAGAAAGTGTCATGTACTGAAATGTAAAAACGGGATAAAAAATAGCCATGAGAAGAAATAAAAAGATAAATTTTTTTTATCTTTTTCAGTTGTATTAAATATACCAGCAGAATTAATAGAATAAAAAATTGAGAGCATTAAAAAAATACAGTAAGTTAGGATTCATTTTCCTTCTGTTTATAAACTCTATCTATCTTTTTCCGCAGGTAAAGGATAGCATTAAGCATATTAGGGATACACGGAAAAAAGAAACTAATGCTCCGCCGGACAGCAATGAACAGAAAGGAGGCAGTGGTGTAAGACAGTTAGAAGGAACATGGGAGGGCAA
>DASXTZ010000309.1:0-3562 GCA_036505135.1 Ignavibacteria bacterium | reverse complement strand
AAGCTGTGTTGAGGTAACCGGAATAGTATGGGAAAAACCTGCAAACGAAGGCGACGGTGATTACCATATTCTCATTAAGCTTGATAGCGGACAGTTATATTATTTAAACCAAAAAAATTATGAATATAAGGATTCATGTTTGGTAGTTGAACCAGTTTGCGCAGTTAAGGATCCTAAACATCCTGGAAAAGTTAAAACTACTTTGTTATACCGCATGTTGTATTATGATTTGCCTGAAGTTTGCGGTGGCTATACCAATAATGTATATATCCCAAAAAAGGGTGAACATGTTAAGGTAACCGGGCCGCTTATTATTGATGAGGGTGAATATTCTGTTGTTGCTCACGGCTGGCAGGAGATCCATCCCGTTACAAGTATAGTAAAGCTGAAATAAATTTCTAAACTTTTAATGGCTATTTTAAATTGGAAAGTTCCGTGTGCAATATTTCGATTTCACTTTTCAGCAAATTAACATCCTCATCCAAAAAATGCCTTGCTAGATGGCGAGAACGGCGGACAGAGTTTAAATTAATATCACTAAATATAATATCTTCATCAAAGAATTTGGCAGCTTTATTTACATTACCAAACGGGTCAACAATTTCAGAGCCGCCCCAGAAATTTACACCATCTTCAAAACCAACCCGGTTACAAAAAACCATATATAAGGATAGCAGGCGGCAGTAAGCTTTATGGTGGTCTGAATTTATTTCGTAGTTCTTTAATATTTTTGATTTTGAATTTAATGCAAGGCGCGTTGGTGATGCAGCTATTCCTATAATTATTTTTGCTCCTTTTAACGCTTGAAGAAGCGGTAGTGACACATGCCATAAATCCTCACAAACAAGCAATCCAATTTTTCCGAACTTAGTTTCATGGACATCTGCTTCCTTTCCCCGGGAAAAATAACGCATTTCTTCAAACATTCCATAGTCGGGTGGGTAAACTTTTCTATGCGTGAATTTTACATTGCCGTCTTCAATATAAAATGATGCATTGAATACTCCGAAATTTTCATCCTCCTCAACTCCACCGCAAACGATTGTAATTTTCTTTGATTTTTCCCGTAAAGGCTTTAATATCTCATTAACGTAAGGATTAATCGCTAAATCAAAGTTCAAATCTTTTAGTGAGTAACCAGTTAACGAAAGCTCGGGAAAAACAACCAAGTCAGCTTTTTTCTTTACAGCTTTATTAATGAACTCCAGGTGTTTTTTAATGTTTTTATCGTAATCTCCCAGTGCGGGATTTATTTGCGCAACAGCTATTTTGAATTTACTTGTCAATTCATCTCCTTTACTTCCCCTCTCTATTTGGAGAGGGGCCAGGGGTGAGGTATTTATATATAAATATTCTAATTATTTCTGAAATTTTTAAGTTAATTCCGAGCCACAAAAGTAAGAACGGGTTTGGATGATATTTTTTAAAATATTGTATGCAATCTCTGTTCCATGTCTTAATCATCCTTATTTTGTCCTTATTGATACTTTCGCCGTGTTTATGCGTAACGATAGCTGATTTTATAAATCGTATTTTCTTTCCGTTATCAATAATTCTTTTGCATATATCAACATCGTTAAAGAACATTTCAAAATGGTTATCCATGCTGTCTAAGCTTTTTCTTTTAATCATTAATGCCGCCGCCATTGGCTGGTTTATATCATCATCCTTATTATAAGTATAATATTTCATTTTCCATCTGCCGAAAAGTTTTGATTTAGGGAAAATATATGCCAGTAGTGAGAACTCAAAAAACATAATAAGGTAGGATGGAAAATCTCTGACTGAATGCTGCACAGTCCCGTCTTCATTCAGCATCAGTGGGGCGCACGCTCCGTATTCTTCGTTTTTATCCAGGAAGCTGCACAGAGTTTCAATGCACTCATCGTTCAGAACGGTATCGGGATTCAATAAAAAAATATTCCTCCCGCGTGAAAACTTTATTGCCTGGTTTACTGCCTTTGTGTATCCAAGATTTTCGGCGTTCTGGTAAGTTTGAAGATTGAGGAAGTTTATTTTGTTTATTAATGAAAAAGTTTCATCATCAGAATTATTATCGACTATTATTAATTCAGCATTAAGGTATTTTGAGTTATTTATAACAGATTGGACGCAACCGTTAATAACATCTGCGCTGTTCCAGGTCACAATTAGTATTGAAACATCTACTTCGGCAGAAGCCGAATCAGGGTCCTTGATTGACATATACTGCTAACATAAATAACAAATAACTAATAATAAATAACAAATAAATGAAAATATGATGTTTAATAATTAACTTTCAATCTGTTTCGGTTTTTCATAATTTTACTCGATTTAAAATACAAATTAATAACATTTAAATGCCAAAACCGAAGCAGATTTATGCAGGGAAGCCTGCTGAAAAGTTTAAGTTTAAAAACGTTAAATACTCTAAGAAAAGCTATAAAGCAATAATCACCATTAATAGAGAAAAGGTTTTGAATTCGCTTGATTTGACTACTATTAAAGAGCTTACCACTGCGTTTAAAGATTCAAGCTGGGATGATAATATATCTGTAATAATACTGACAGGAGCAGGTAAACGGGCATTTTCAACCGGCGCTGATTTGAACGAGCAAAAGGAATATTTTGTTGGGAACCCGAATGATTATTACAAATGGATGTATGAATTTATTCAACTTCATGAACTAATGCGCAACACAGGTAAGCCCACAATTGCCCGGTTGAATGGAATAGTTGTAGGCGGAGGCAATGAGCTTAATATGAGCTGTGACTTGGCAATTGCCGCAGACCATATTTACATCAGGCAAGTTGGCGCTGCACGAGGCAGTGTAGCTGCAGCAGGCGCTACTCAATTTTTACCAATTATTGTTGGTGATAGGCGTGCAAGAGAAATCCTATTTTTATGTGAGGAAATCCCAGCGGATAAAGCGCTTGATTGGGGACTTGTTAATCAGGTTGTGCCATACAAAGAGCTCGATAAAGCTGTAAATGCAATGGCAGAAAAACTTCATAATAAATTACCGGAATGTTTGCGATATACCAAGCAGCAGATTAACTTCTGGCGCGATTTATCATGGCATACAACAATTGGCCACGCTCGCGATTGGCTTTCAATTCATAACCTCTCAGATGAAGTGCAGGAGGGGATAAGCGCCTTTACAGAGAAGAGGAATGTTGACTACAAAAAGATTCATAGTAAAAATATTAAACACTAAGTGCACTAAGAACACTTAGAAATTAATTATTTTGAAATGACCAAAAAAACAATAAATGAATTAGCATATAAAATAGTTGGCTCCGCAATTGAAGTTCACAAAACTTTAGGACCAGGTTTAATTGAAAGAGTCTATGAATGTTGTT
Organism: Ignavibacteria bacterium; assembly: GCA_036505135.1. Classification (GTDB taxonomy): domain Bacteria; phylum Bacteroidota; class Ignavibacteria; order Tepidaquicellales; family OLB5; genus DASXTZ01. The sequence goes on along the minus strand of DASXTZ010000309.1, from coordinate 217 downwards.
TGATTGAGGAGTTACAGCGGCAAGGTCTTTGCATAGAGTCCTAAATTCTTTTTCCTATTAATTATAAAGGGAAAGTAATTGATTCAGGTTTAAGAATAGATTTACTTGTGAATGATTGTATAATAGTAGAACTGAAGTCTGTTGAAAAAATGAATCCTATTTTCGAAGCACAATTACTAACTTATTTACGTTTAACTAATAAACTAAAAGGTCTGTT
>DASXTZ010000308.1:0-1609 GCA_036505135.1 Ignavibacteria bacterium | reverse complement strand
AGTGGGAGGCAGCGGGCTATATATTGATTCTCTTATATTTGGATTATTTGACTACGATGAATTATCTGATGATGAAGAGTTAAAGAAAAATCAAAAAACCATCAGACACAATCTCAATGAAAAGCTTTATAAAGAAGGACTTGAAAGGCTAACGGAAGAATTAAAGAGGGTTGATGAAGAAACAGCAAATGTTATGGACTATGTTACCGAGCGTCGAGTTATCAGAGCTCTTGAAGTTTACTATTTAACAGGCATACCAATATCAGTTCACAGAAGCAAGAAAATTAATATTAATTTTGAACCGGAACTTATAGGTATGAAACTAAATAGACAAGAATTATACAACAGGATTAATAACCGCGTTGACCTAATGCTGGAGCAAGGATTAGTTAAAGAAATAAAATCTCTAAAAGATAAAGGCTATCATTATAAAGATTACAATTCACTAAATACTGTTGGCATAAAAGAGGTATTTGACTTTCTTGATGAAAAAATCAGTTATGATAAAATGGTAGAATTAATTAAACAAAATACCAGGCGGTTTGCCAAAAGACAAATGACATGGTTTAGAAGATATGGAAAAACTATTCACCTGGTGAACCGGTCAACTGGTCAGCCCATTGTTTGCTAAAGTTCACAAGTTCTCAATTCAGCAATTCACCAGTTATAAAATCCTTTCCCGGTTTTTACACCAAGCATATTTAAATCAACCATTTCTTTCAATGTTGGGTGGGGCCTGTAGCGGTCTTCGCCGTAATTTTTCTGCAGTGATGATAAAATTTGATAAACCAGGTCAATGCCGAGCTTATCTGCCCACTCAAGCGGGCCGTAAGGATAATTTGTTCCAAGCTTCATTGCGGTATCAATATCTTCTTTTGAGGCAACTTTTTCAGAATATACCTGCACTGCTTCATTTATTATCATTGAAATAATTCGCGGAAAAACCAGTCCCGCTCTATCTGGAACTTTTGCGAAGGTTAAGCCGGCATCTTTCAAGAAATTTTCTGCATTTTGAAGAATGGTTTCATCGCTTATCTTTGACGGTGCAATTTCCAAAAGCTTTGAATTAGAAAAAGTATTGTATAAACCGATACCAATTAATCTTTTTGGATAGCTGGATATTGCGCAAAGCTCCGAAACCGGATGGCAAACAGAGGACGTAAATACAGGTATTTGGCTGGAACAATGCTTATCAATAAATTGAATGTTCGCAATTTTTAAGCTTGTTTCTCCGTTAAGTGTATCAACGATTATATCGGTTTCATTATCCGGTTTTTGGACGAATTCAGCTTTATCATTAAGTAACGTTTTTAATTCCTCGTTAATTGATTTTTCGCCTATTAAAAAAATTTTTTTTGACTTCATATAATGCAATACTACAGACTTAAAGAACTTTTAGATAATCTTTATATAAGTTACAAGTATAAATATTCATCAAAAGACCCTGTTTGGATATTGCACAGGTTCAGTGATGAACGTGATATAGAGCTTGTTGGTTTAATAACTGCAGCCTATGCCTATGGCTCTGTAGACCAGATAAACAGCTTTATTGAATTATTCCTTACAAGAATCGGCTTTAAGCCTTACGAATTTATCATAAATTTCTCCA
>DASXTZ010000307.1:0-3619 GCA_036505135.1 Ignavibacteria bacterium | reverse complement strand
GGAAAGCCTGGGCTATCAAACTGGAATGTATGATGACCCGTATCAACGATATGGAGCTCTTTCACTTGAAGTATGGCGTGCGTGCCGCCTTGTTGTCGATACGGGATTACATCATAAAAAATGGTCACGCGGGCAGGCAGTGGAATACATGAAATCAAATACTCCGAACTCCGAACATGATATAAGGACAGAAGTAGACCGCTACATTGCATGGCCGGGACAAGCGTTAGCATATAAGATTGGTGAGCTTAAAATTAAAGAATTAAAAAAATATGCGGAAACTTCACTGAACAGTAGTTTTAACATTAAAGATTTTCATGATACATTATTAAAAAATGGAGCGCTTCCCCTTTCATATCTTGAAAAAATAGTTCATAGCTGGGTTAAAGAATTTACCCGAAATCCTTAATTTAGTGCTCCGTAGCGAGCTCCGCCCCCGAATCGAAATGCTGCTTCGAAACAGTGCAACACATCAAATATTACTTGCTTCATTATTTTTCCTTTTTACAAATCTTTAATAATCTTATATTAATATATCTTTTTACATAATTTTTTTGTTTAATTAAAGACTTAATGGCACAAAATGACATAATAAAAAAGGCTGAAACTTATGTAAATAAGTTATTTAACGAAAAACTTCCCGCCGGGATGATTTATCATAATTATGTTCATGCATTAGAAGCGGTAGAATATGCCAGGAAAATCGCAAAAAAATCAGATTTAAACGAAGAAGATACTGAAATAGTAACCCTTGCTGCATGGTTTCATGATATTGGATATCTTGAAGTCTATAAAGGGCACGAAGATAAAAGTATCGAAATGGCCAGGGAGTTTCTGCAGGAAAATAGGTATCCTGAAGAGAAGATACAAAAAGTAACAGATTGCATCGAAGCAACAAAGATGCCTCAAAACCCAAAAAATTTATTTGAACAGGTTTTATGTGATGCGGATCTTGTTCATTTGGGACTTGAAGACTTTTTTGAATACTCAGAACTTTTAAGAACAGAATGGGAAAATAGGGGTATACGTAACTTTACTGATGAAGAATGGCATAAAACAAGTGTTGAGCTGCTTTCATCGCACAAATTTTTTACACCCTATGCAAGAAAAAAGTTTGAACCGCAGCAAAGAATAAATCTTTTAAATGCGCAAAAAAAATATAAGAAAACCCACGAAAGAATTGAGGAGCAAACCGGGAAAAAAGCCAAGCTGGAATTTGAAAAAGAAAAGCTAATCGTCGAAAAGCAAAAGCTTGATCTGAAAAAAAACGATGACAAGCTAAATGTTGAAAAAGAAAAGCTTGAAATGAAGAAGGAGTCAAGCAAGGTTGCCGAGCGCGGCATTGAAACTATGTTTAGGAATACTGTGAGGACACACGTGGAGTTCAGCGCAATGGCAGATAGCAAAGCTAATATAATGATAAGTATTAATACCCTTATAATTGGTATAATAGTAACAGGCCTGATAAGGAAGCTGGTTGAATACCCTTATTTAACAGCGCCTACTTTTATTTTAATGACTGTTTGTTTAACATGTATTGTATTTGCTGTTTTTGTTACAAGGCCAAAGATTACATCGGGAATGTTTACGCGTGAAGATATTAACATGAAAAAAACCAACCTGCTTTTCTTCGGTAATTTTTTTAATATGCCTTTAGAGGACTTTGAGTGGGGAATGAACGAAATGATGCACGATAAAGATTACCTGTACAGCAGTATGATAAGGGATTTTTATTTCCTCGGGCAGGTGCTCGGCAGAAAATACAGGAACCTTAGAATCTGCTACAACATTTTTATGTATGGATTAATAATCGCGGTTTTAGCTTATGTAATTGCATTTGTAATGAATCCTCAGCCACAGCCGCCTAATTTAGAAATATTGCAGTAGGTTCCTCACCCCTAATCCCTCTCCACATAGAGAGGGGAATAAAATTTTAAATGACTAAAAATACCTTAGAAGAGAGATTGTTTTGCTCTGCTTGCAATTCACCCCCTACTCCTGCAAATGACCCGTAAGCTTAAGCCTTTCTTCGGGTGTGGTTATCACTACTATTCTGCTGCCCGGCACAAGTTTTTGTTCACCTTTTGGACTGTATATCCATGTCTCGCCTGCTGCAATTGCAAGAATTAGAGTATTGGGAAACTTTTCCATTTCAAGCTCGGTAATTTTTTTGCCTGCATGTTTTTCATGAACGCGGATCTCTTCAACGCGCAGATTCTTATCTTTATCTCCCAGCATTTTATCAAGAAAGCTTACAACGGTTGGGCGAATCATCTCTGAAGCCATTCGCATTCCGGCAATAAAGTTTTCCGTTATAACCGAATCGGCCCCCGCTTTGCGCATTTTATTTTCGTTTACAGATTCTAAGCAACGGGCTACTACTCTTATATTCGGATTAATATACTTAGCCGTTAGGCTGATAACAAGATTTTGGTTATCATCGCCGGTGGACGCAAAAATACCTTCAGCAGTCCTTATCCCCGCCTTCTCAAGTGTACCCTCGTGGTCTGCATCGCCCTCAACAACAAGAATACCCGGATATTTTCCGCTCAAATAGCCGATTGTTTCTTCATTTCGCTCAATAACAATAAAATCCCGGCCGGTTTCATACAGCTCATTAATAATTACTGAGCCAACTCTTCCTGCTCCGCATATAATAAAATGATTTTCAAGTTTCTTTACCTGCTTTTCCATTTTTCTTCTTTTAAAAGTTTCTTTTAAATGGCCTTCAACTATCATTGCAGTGAAGGTTGATATAATATAAGTCGCTGTTCCAATACCTGTAAAAGCGATAACAATAGTAAATAGTTTTCCTGCATCATCAAGTTGTATAACTTCGGTAAATCCAATAGTAAGGATTGTAATTACAGTCATATACAGGCAATCAACAATAGAATGTTTACCCCCGCTTATAAACCAATAGCCGCCTGTTCCTGTTAAAAGTATTAATAACAAAAGAATCAGAGGGAAACCGAATCTTTTAATAATTAGCGATGTCATTTAACAGCAATTTAGGAAAATGAGATTTTAAAATCAGTGTTATTAATTGATTTAATGATTATTTTGTGTTTTCCATGAAAATTTCTTTTTAGTTTAAACAAAAGTCGGGTGCTTTATGAAAACACTATATCTTGTAAGACATGCAAAATCAAGCTGGGATGAACCAGGCTTAAGTGACCTTGAGCGTCCTCTGGCAAAGCGCGGCAAGCGCGAAGCACCCATGATGGGAGAAATTCTGGCTAAGCGCAAGGAAATACCGGAATTAATTATATCCAGCCCTGCTAAACGTGCTTTCAGCACTGCTAAGCGAATAGCAAAAGAAATGAACTATCCAGTTAAAAACATTGCAGCAGATGAGAGTTTGTATATGGGTGATTCGGAAGACTATCTCAAAGCAATAGGTGCTGTGAACGACTCTGTGCAAAAACTTATGTTATTAAGCCATAACCCGGGCGTAACTTATTTTGCAAATCATATCTCGGAGTCGGAAATTGATAATGTCCCAACCAGCGGAGTTGTTAGGATAGACTTTGAATTTAATTCATGGAAAGAAATAGAGAATCAAAAAGGAAAGCTTGTCTTCTTTGACTACCCCAAAAAATATAAAACCTGAAAACAG
>DASXTZ010000306.1:0-4109 GCA_036505135.1 Ignavibacteria bacterium | reverse complement strand
TTAAGATTATTTCGGGCGCACCGAGATTAAAAAGAAATATAGGTTTGAATATTTGGTGATTTAACATAATATGATTTAGTTATTTTAAGATTTTAAATCCCTTAATTTAAGCTTTGAATTATGCTTTCAAAAACATATCTGCCGTCGTGGCTTCCAACTATATCTTCGCTTGCTCTTTCGGGATGCGGCATCATACCAAGCACATTCCCCTTCTTATTTACTATACCTGCAATGCTGTTAAGAGCGCCGTTAGGACACTCAACATATCGGAACACTATCCGGTTGTTATCTTCAAGTTCCTTTAACGTCTCTTCATCACATATATAATTCCCATCGCTATGGGCAATTGGAATAACAATTTTACCCTTATTTACACTCCCGTTAAAAGCGCTTGTAAAAATGGTCTTTTTGTTCTCAACATTCAATGTAACGTTTTTGCATACAAATTTAAGGTTTGCATTCCTTAGAAGCGCCCCGGGCAGAAGCCCCGCCTCACAGACTATCTGAAAACCATTGCAAATTCCCGTAACAATGCCGCCATTGTTTGCAAAACGCACAACATCTTTCATAATATTAGAAAAGCGGGCAATAGCTCCGCATCGCAAATAATCACCGTAAGAAAAGCCTCCCGGTATGACAATTACATTCCTATCGCCAATGGTGGAATCTTTATGCCATAGAAATTCGACATCCTGATTCAGCACATGCTTTAACGCATGATATGCATCATGATCGCAATTTGAGCCGGGGAAAACTATAATTCCGAATTTTGCTTTGCTCAATGTACTTTCCCCGCGTGAATTTTTGAAGATGAACCGTTTGAAGAAGGGTTTAAGCTAACAATCTCGATCTCATAATCCTCCATCACGGGATTTGCAAGAAGCTTATCCGAAACTTCCTCAGCAATTTTTTCCGCTTCCTCTTCCGATGATGCATTGATCTTTAACTCGATATATTTACCAATTCTTGTATCTTCCACATTTTTGTACCCTAAAGACTGAATTGAATGTTCAACTGCCTTTCCCTGCGGGTCAAGAATTGATTTTTTTAAGGTCACTTTTATTTTTGCTAAATACACTTAAGTATAAATTTTTCTGATTAACAATCTAAATAATAATATAAAAAAAACTGTCAGAGTAAGGCTTGAAAATACAGGCAAAATATTTATGTTTGTTTGAACAAGCAGGTCTTTGTTTACATACCCCCAATCGAACTTTGACCTTACCTTTGCAAAAATAACTCTTCCGTTATAGGCAGAAAGCCAGTCCTCAACGTAAACATAATCGCCGCTCTTTACTTTTGACTCTCCGCTTTGGTAATTATAAACATCCTTCAAAAGAGGAGTATATCCGTAAGGATTTTCCCTTATTATTGCTTTATCATAAGCAAAGTTATTGTAAAGATCAAAAGAACTATTTAATAAAACATAGAACAATAAAGCAACAAACAATACAAGGAGGGCTTTAAAGCATATATTAAAACCCCTGGCCAATTATTTTGAGCTTAATTGTTTTTCAACCTTTTCCTTATGATCCCTGTATAGTTTTCTGTCAAAAATCTTTAATGCCTTATTAACCGATTCCAATGCTTTGCTGTAATCTTTTAAGTTATAATACAGCTTTGACTGAATATAATATGAGCTGGCTTCATTAACTGAGCCTGCGACATAAGTTAGTGCTGTGCTGATTAGGCTGAGTCCTTTATTGTAATCTACTTCTCCTGTACCTTTATCGGCAAGCTCAACTGCTTGGCCATTTAAAAACTGACCATAGCTTGAATTAACCATTTCATCATCAGGGAACCTGCTTAAAGTTTCCTTAAACCATTTTTCAGATCCTTCAACGTCGTTTAAAGAATAAAAATATGTTTCTGAAAGAGAAATGTAGGCATCTTTAAGCTGGTCACTATCCGGATTATCGTTTATGAATGCTTCTAGATTTTTAATTTTCTGTTCTTTTTCAGCAAAACTTGCGAGCCTGAACCTGGCATCATCTGTCTTACCTTTTGAATTTTGGGGGTCCAGCTCAACGATCTTATCCAATAATTGTTTTGCTTTAACATCTTCACCGTACATTGAGTATTTATCTGAAAGCTTCAGACTGGCTTCAATATTGTTCGGGTCTTTTTCAACTGCAGCTTTTAAATAACCAAAAGTATTTATACCTTTATTGTAGTCCGTCATCATTTCCTTAAAGTCTTTTAAAGGGACATACCCGTAAATCCTGTCAATTTCATTTCCATCGCGTCCAAGAAAAGTATTGAAGGATATCCCTGGATTTTATACTTTTTTGCAAATTCAACTCCTTCACCTTTTTCAGCATCAATTTTATAATTTATCTGGTTAGCATTAGCAAATTCATATATTTCCGGCTTCGCATAAACTTTGTTATCAAGCTCAATACACCATTTGCACCAGTCGGTCATAACATCTACCATGACCGGTTTATTCTGCTGTTTTGCCATTGCAAGGATTTCCGATACACTTCCCTGCTTAAAATCAATTTGAGAAAATGCAACCTGGGCTAGGAAAACGAGGGCAAATATTATTATTTTTTTCATTTTAGTAAAAATATTTATAATTCTGATTCTTTAATTTCTGCAACTTTCATAATCGCTTTTAACAATCCTTTTTTTAAATCCTTATTTTTATGAACAGGAACAGTAATAATTTCTTCTTTTCCAGTCATAGTGGCTTCCATTTATTCTTTTTAAACTCCATCCTTTACTTTCTAAAATCTTACATAATAGCTTGCCGCTAACGGATTTCATTTATAAAAGTAGTTCGATTACCTGTGCGTCTTTATTTTCGTCTAATTGCTGTTCTCTGGCTTGCAGCCAGCCCTCTACTGCTTCCTTGGCGTTAATTTTCAATTCTTCTAAATTTTCACCCTGAGTAAAGCAACCGGGTAACGAAGGAATTTCCGCCCAATAGCCTCCTTCTTCGGCTTTATGGATCAACAATTTTAAAGTCATATTAACTTATTTAGAATGAAAATAACAATTTTAGTTGAAAACTAATATATCTATATTTGTATATTATAATGAACAAAATTATTACTAATTCGTTCGGGATTTTCATACTTTTAATACCTCTGCTTCTCCTATTAGGCTTACTTTTCAATAACTTATCAAAGAGGTCTTTCTATCCTTCAAACGGCAAAGTTGAAGTTTCGCGTATTAAATCCCCTGTAAAAATATATTTTGATGATTTTGGTGTTCCACAAATCATGTCACTAAACGAGGAAGATGCATATTTTACATTAGGTTATCTCCATGCCCGTGACAGGCTTTGGCAAATGGATTTAACCCGGCGTGTTGCCGAGGGAAGACTTTCTGAAATATTTGGTGCAAGTACTATTAATTTTGATAAGCTTTTCAGAACAATTGGTATTAACAGGTTTTGTTATTCATGGTATAATAAGTTAAGCCCTAAAACAAAACAGATACTTGATTCATATACAAAAGGTGTTAATTATTTTATTGAAGCCAACTACAATAATCTTCCCGTAGAATTTGATGCTTTAAACTTCCGTCCCGAGCCCTGGAAAGCAGAACATTCATTAATGATCGTCCGCTTAATGGGATGGGATTTAAATATTGCGTGGTATACTGATTATATAATCGGTGAAATTATAAATAAAGTTGGTGTAGAAAAAACATCAGAAATATTTCCTGACTCAAACACTTCCTTGTACAGGAAACCTCAAATGGAGGATACAACAAAAACAGATAAAGAAAAAACGGCCGCAGTAAACTTTAATCAAATTGCTCAGCTTGGAAAAGATTTTTTTAACTATAACGAAGAATATAGAAAATTCTTTAGCATAAACGGAGCACATGTTGGAAGCAATTCATGGGTAGTTTCGGGAGCAAAATCATCATCCGGGAAACCGATGCTGGCAAATGACCCTCATTTAGGACTGCAAGCTCCTTCAAAATGGTATGAAGTCTATATTAGAGGTGGCGGCCTTGATGTAAGAGGCATGAGCTTAGCGGGCGTACCCGGAATTGCGATTGGAAACAACAGGTTCATTTCATGGGGATTGACTAACCTGATGAATGATGATAATGATTTTCTTATTTTAAAAAGAGATAGTGCTGATAATTCA
>DASXTZ010000305.1:0-2724 GCA_036505135.1 Ignavibacteria bacterium | reverse complement strand
AATAGCAGCGGTTATGACAATTCAGCATTTGGGTCTAATTCTCTTTACAACAATACTACCGGCTATTATAATACAGGCTTCGGTTCTCATTCACTTTACACTAATAACACAGGTTATTATAATTCGGCATTCGGTTCAAGGTCGCTTTTCTATAATACTGGTTTATCAAATTCAGCTTTCGGTAATAATGCTCTCGAAAACAACACAACCGGTGCTCAAAACTCAGCTTTGGGAGTTTATGCGGGATTTCAAATTTCCACAGGCTCTAACAACACAGCAATTGGATATAATGCCCAGGTGCCTTCCGGAACAGCAAGCAACCAAGTTCGTATAGGGAACACATCCATTACTTATGCAGGTATTCAGGTTGCATGGACAGTAACAAGCGACTTGCGTTTAAAATCGAACGTAACAAACTCAAACCTTGGGTTGGATTTTATTTCCGGGCTAAAGCCGGTATCATATACACGAATCAACGATGACAAGCAAAAAACAGAATACGGCTTTATTGCGCAGGAAGTAGAGGAAACATTAAAGCAAAGCGGAATTGAAAATACCGGAATGATTTCCGTTGATGATGAGGGGATTTACAGTTTAAGGTATAATGATTTAATAGCGCCTATGGTCAAAGCAATACAGGAACTGAAAGAGGAAAATCAAAACTTAAAGAATGAAATTGAAGAACTAAAAAAGGTTCAGGATAAAGTTAATGTTTTAGAAAAAATAATAACTGACCTAACAAGTACTAAAGAGGTTAATCTCAGTGGAAAGTAAAATAAAATAGATTTCCGCTTTCGCGGGAATGACAAAACAGAATGAGAATATTAATAATCATTGCATTAATACTTGCGGCCCTGATTACAACGCTTATCCATAGCCAGACCTACAGCGATATAACTTATAATCCCGGCACATCCATAGATATAGGCGTGGGCGCCGATGTTTGCGCAAATAACATCTACATTAACGGGACATTCTCCGGCGGGGGAACAATCTGCACTGGCCCACTTCCTGTTACGCTCTCATCATTTACTGCTGCTGTTGAAAAAAACAATGTAAAGCTGAACTGGACAACCGAATACGAAATGAATAACTCAGGTTTCAGAATTGAAAGGAAAAACACAAAGGATAATATATGGAAAGAAATATGGTTTATTGCCGGGCAGGGAACTACTAATAATCTGCATCAGTACAGCTTTGAAGATAAGAAGCTGCAGGTGTCAACTTACAAGTACCGCCTGAAGCAAATAGATTTTAACGGTAATTTCGAATATTTCGAGCTTGAAGGTGATGTTGTCATCGGCAAGCCGGTAGAGTTTAATATTTCACAAAACTATCCCAATCCCTCAAATCCTAAATCAAAAATAGATTACCAGATACCATTTGACGGCAGTGTTAAAATAAAAATTTATGATTTGGTCGGACGGGAAGTCATTACTTTAATTAATGAAAATAAGGTAGCGGGTTATTATACGGTTGAGTTTGATGGTTCTAACTTAAGTTCAGGAGCTTATTTTTACCGAGTAGATGCAAAAGATGCTTCGGCTTCGCATAGTATTACAAAGACAATGAAGATGATTTTGGTGAAGTGAGAAAAATCATCCGATGATTCCCAAATCACCGGATGAATAAAACCCTTAAACCAGCTTTGTTATAACAATAGAAATTGAAAGCAGAACACCGAACATCAGTGTTAACTGAGCGGTCATAGCATCGAGCATTGCTATCTTCCCTGTATCTTCTATCTTAACCCCTTTTATCATATTCATGTTTTTAAGTGCAATGGGCAGGCTTAAAAATACAAGCAGCGACCAGGGCGTTAATATTTTCAGCACAACCAGAATGATAACCGTTAAATAGGCACCGGCAATTAGAAAAACATATTCTCCTTTTGCAAACCCTTCACCAAAAATTGTAGCAAGTGTTTTAATATTTGCCTGCCGGTCATGGATAATATCACGGAGGTTATTAGCCTGCAGGATCCCTGTTACTAAAAGCCCAAGCGGAATCGAAACGTATACAGCTACCCAGCTGAATGCTCCTGTTAATGCGTAAAATGTTCCCGCGACTATTGCAGGTCCGTAGAGAAGAAAAATACCAAAATCACCCAATGCAAGATATTTGTAGCCTATTGGCCTGCGTGTGTAAAAAAATCCGCCAATTAAACCTATTATGCCAAACCATAAAATAACCAAACCTCTTTCAAGAATTATAGGTAAGCCAATAAGAACAGCCAGCGAGAATAAAATCAAACCAAAGCGTGCCATTTCCCTTGAGGTCAATAACCCGCTTGTCAAAACACGTGAGCCGCCAAGAGTGTCTTTTGTATCTACACCTCTTTTATAATCATCAACATCGCTGATTACATTTGAGCCGGCATGAAGAAGTAAAAGGGAAATAGCAATAAAAGGTATAAGCCACCATGCTACATTTGTTCCCATAAGCAGTGCTAGCATTGCTCCAAGAAGGCAGGGAATCATTGACGCAGGGAAAGAAAAAGCCCTAAGAGCCTGAAAATAAACAGCTCCTTTTGAAGGAATTTCGGGGGATGGATTGGTATTTTGAGCCTCGTTCATATATAATTAAGGTTCCTTTCTAAAGAATATCAACAAAATTAATGATTTTTTGAATAAAGGGAAATTCTAACTTCTATCGCAATTCACAATTTTAATACTTTTTTCGGAAAAAATTAATAAAATAAGAACATGAGGTATTGTTTGGTCA
>DASXTZ010000304.1:0-2272 GCA_036505135.1 Ignavibacteria bacterium | reverse complement strand
AGTTCCAAGTTTTGCACTAAAATCGGTAGTAATTTCAATATTAGAAAGCCCTGTTATGCGTGAATCTGTAAATAAATTTTCACGCCATCTTTCTTCCCATATAAGGCTTTTTGTCAGGATTGAATTGCTGTCAATTGATTTTTGGGGCCATATTTTAACATCCCGTTTTATTGTAACGTTGTTCCCGATTGTTACGTTATCGCCGATAAATACATTCTCTTCTACTTTTGAGTAGGATTTAATCCTGACCCTGTTACAAATTACATCGTAAGTAATATGCGACCCCTCTTCAATATGAGAGCTGCTCCATATAATAGAATCTTTTATTACAACATTTTGCTCTATCCTGCATTTAGGGCCTATAACTGAATTTGTAACCTTAGCAGACCGGGAAACCTCCGCAGATTTTGCAATAACATTTCCATTCTTAATAAGGTCTTTTGCCAGAGTTAATTTTACCTTTTCTTTTAGCGCTTCAAGATTGGTATTAATATAATCTTCAAGACTTCCAACATCACGCCAATACCCGCGTTCGATTGAACCGTAAAGGTGCATTTTATGCCGCAGCATAAAAGGAAAAAGCTCTTTTGAAAAATCACAATCGGTTCTATTGCCCCGGGCATTGGGAACCAGCCCCAGAGTATCTTTTTCAAGAACATATATACCGGTATTAATCGTGTCGCTGAAAACCTCACTCCATGAAGGCTTTTCAAAGAACTTTGTTATCTTCCCTTCTTTATCGGTTAAAACAATTCCAAACTGCAGAGGATTTTTCGAACGGGTTAATACAAGAGTTGCCTGAGATTTTTTTCTTATGTGAAAATTAATCGCATGCGTTAAATTAAAATCTGTAACAACGTCGCCGCTGATAATTATGAACCTGTCATTGATATACTCATACCCGCAGTAAACAGCGCCTGCAGTTCCGTAATCGGCATCGGGTTTAACGTATTGAATCTTTACTCCGAATTTTTTCCCCTCTTTAAAATATTCTTTTATGATATCCCCCTGGTGGTACAGAATAAAAATGAGGTCAGTAATGTTGTGTTGTTTAAGTAGCTCGATAATATGTTCTATTATTGGCCTATTAAGCAGTGGTGCCATTGGTTTTGGAATATTGGCGGTAAGCGGCCTTAATCTTGTCCCAAATCCGCCAGCCATTACTACTGCCTGCATTATACTAAAAATATAAATTTAATAATGTAAACCCAGACTGAAAATTTATTATATGAGAGATTCAATTTTATAGCTTTCAATATTTTTAGAGTTATGAGTTGCGGTCTTTTCATAAACATCATTAACCGTCAGTCCACTTAAAGCGGACGGACAGATAATCGGTCTTACTTTTGTTCTTTCTTTTCAAAATCAAATTTAACGTCGGGAGCCTTCTCATTGCCCGGAGCGGACTTGAAATATTGTTTTTCTTTAAACCCGAATATCTTGGCGGTTATTAAGGTAGGGAACCGCCTTATGGTTGTATTATATTCCTGGACTGCTTCGTTAAACTTTCTGCGTTCCACTGCTATGCGGTTTTCAGTTCCTTCAAGCTGAGTTTGCAGGGAAAGAAAGTTTTCATTGGCCTTAAGCTGGGGATAGTTTTCAGCCACTACAAGAAGTCTTGAAAGTGCACCTGATAGTTTATCCTGTGCATCCTGAAATTCTTTAAATTTTTGTTCATCAGCAAGATCATCTGCAGATAGCTTAATCTGTCCCACTCTTGAGCGCAGTTCGGTTACTTCTGTTAAAACCCCCTTTTCAAATTCTGCATAACCTTTCACTGTATTTACCAAGTTGGGTATCAAATCTGCACGCCTTTGATACTGGTTTTCAACTTGCGACCATGCCTGGTTTACACCTTCATCAAGCTGCACAAGAGTATTATAGCTGCAGCCGGAAAAACCTGAAATTATTATTAACAAAGAAAATATTTTTCCCAAAGGGATGGATTTCCACAATAAACTCTTTATATTCCTCATACTTATAGACATATTTTCAGGTAATTTACTAAAGAGGGAGATTAAATACAATTTGAAAAGACTAACCGAATGCCCCTGTTTTTGATTAAATTTATGGGATACTTAAAATTTCAGTTAACTTTTTAGCAGGGGTAATTAAGGCTTACTGCGCGGGCCAGGAGCTTTAAATGCTGCTTCGATTGCACATGGCAGCATATTTGCAATAGGGATTTTTGTCTTACCAATAACAGAACGGAATTTTTTTGACTTTGCGAATTTATAACAATCATCTTTACTTTTTACCCATTTTTTCAAAC
>DASXTZ010000303.1:0-4059 GCA_036505135.1 Ignavibacteria bacterium | reverse complement strand
GAGCCCAATCAGAGTTTGCCGGAAGCCCGCTGTTAAAGCTGTTCCAGCTCTGGCCCGTATTGCCGGACTTTTGCCTGAAGAAAAGATATGAGCCGCCATATGCACCATTCACACTGTAAATTTTTGCAGCATTGGTTGGGTCGATCGCTATACCTGCACCATCTCCGCCGAGTGTATGCTGCCAGTTCGCTCCTCCTCCGCTAAAAGTTGTGGTTCCCAAGACCCCGTTATCCTGCGAGCCGCCGAATATTACAGCAGTATTATTTACGCCTACATCGAAATTATAAAATTGAGTGATCCCGTAATTATTGTATGTATTCGTCCACGTTGCACCGCCGTTAACAGAACGCGAAAATCCTCCATCATTACCCGAATAGACTGTGTCACCTCCGTTTCTCCATGTTAAAGCATGGTGGTCGACGTGAAGATTTTCATCATTGATTAATGACCATGAGCTGCCTCCGTTTGTTGTCCTTGCCATCTGTGTCATTGCAACCATCACAATATTGGAATTTGTCGGAGAAACCGATATTACGTTGTTATACCACGCATTCCCCCCGATATCAGGAACAGGAGTAACATTTGTCCAGCTTGCACCGTTATTTACTGATTTCCATACACCAAGTAATGAATTATCATCCAATTGTCCCAGCGATGCATAGATAATATTTGGATTAGATCTGCATAACGTTATTGAGCTTCTACCTACGTTTGTTGTGGCAATTCCGGAAGTCAATTTTGTCCAGTTTGTGCCACCGTTGACTGAAGAATACACACCTCCAGTTGTGTTGTCTCCGTTTTTAGTTATGAAGATATAGTTTGGATTATCTGGCCTGATTGCTATATCGGTTACATTTCCAGTAAAATATCTTGTCCATGTTAAACCGCTGTTATCAGAACGGTAATAGCCGAGTTCGGTTGCAGTATGCAGCCTGGTCGGATTACCGGGATTGAACTTTATCCTGTAAAAAGCGCCCGGCTGAGGTACCATAGAAACATGTTCCCAGTTTTGTCCGCCATTAGTTGTTTTCCACATTCCGGTTCCGGCTCTTTGCTGAGACTCTCCGGTCCCGGTGAAAATTATATCGGTATTGAAAGGATGGGTAGCCAGACAGCTTGTTGCCTGAGTTGTTATATCATTGTTTGATATACATACCGGTATCCCCGGCAAAGGGATTGTGAGTAATGACCATATACCGCCGCTTGCCGAAGCAACCCTGAAATCAAGCTGAAACTGAGGATAAGAGTTAAGCAAGTCTATATCAAGTATGCGCCCGGTATATCGAGCATTGGTATTAATAACACTCATACCAAAAGGCCCGATACAACTCCATGAGTTAACCGGTGCATTATTCAGATCCTGCTCCCGCGGACTCTCATTAATATTATTCCAAATTCCGTTTAAATGTTCAGTTTCAAGAACATTGCCGTACGGCTCATGCCAGTTTCTGAAATATTCCTGTTCGAGTTCAGGCCCTTCATTATCTTCATTTTTTTCGAGCCTGCGATCAGTTTCTTCAGGTACCTGATTGATTCTGTCTGCCATTTCCGGCCGTTTGGAATACTCCGAACTTAAAAAAACTATTATTGCCAGCGAAATGAATACTGTACTCAAATTAAATGTTTTCATTTTCGGCTCCTTTATTTGGTTATTTAGTGAGAATCATCTTTTTAGTTTCCGAGAATTCCGAAGTTACCAGCTTATAGAAATATACTCCGCTTGAAAGTTTGCTGCCATCGAACTCAACTTCATAAGTCCCCGCGTTTATCTGTTCGCTGACTATTTTTTCCAGTTCTCTGCCAAGCGCATCATAAACAACAATCTTTGCGAAAGAACTATTTGGCAATGCAAATCTTATTTTTGTTGTGGGATTGAACGGGTTTGGATAGTTTTGTGAAAGGGAAAATGATTGCGGTACTTCACTTGAAATTGGTTTAATGCCTATAAGATCGCTAAGTGGTCTTCTGTAAACACTGTTTCCGGATGTACCGGCAAATATGTAATTATTTACGATACATAAAGCATCTACAGAAAGGTTACCTAATCCCTCATTTCTTTGTGTCCAGCTTGCACCATTATTATTGGATACATAAACACCAAAAGAGCTGGTTCCTGCAAAGATGTTATTTCCATTTACTGATAATGCATTAACGTTTTGGTTGTTTAAAAAAGTTTGAGTCCAGGTTGTACCGTTATTTGTAGATAAACGCAGGCCGGCAGCACCGGTTCCGGCAAAAATATTATTTCCGTTTACTGCCAATGAATAAACAGTTTGATTATTTAAAGAAGTTTGGGTCCAGGTGGTACCGTTATTTGTAGATTTATATACACCGTAGCTAAAGACTCCTGCAAAGATATCACTTCCGTTTACTGCTAATGAATAAACATATTTATCATTTAAAGAAGTTTGAGTCCAGGTTGTGCCGTTATTTATGGATAAATACACGCCACTACCATAAGATCCGGCAAAGATGTAATTCACGTTTACTGCCATTGAATAAACAGACAGATTTCCAAAAGAAGTTTGCGTCCATGTTGTGCCGTTGTTTGTAGACAAATATATTCCATTTAGAAATGTTCCGGCAAAGATGTTGTTTCCGTTTACAGCTAATGCATTAACGTTCCGGTTGTTTAAAGAAGTTTGCGTCCAGCTTGTGCCGTCATTAGTTGATAAATATACACCATTAAAGTTATCGGCTCCGGCAAAGATATTATTTCCGCTAAATGCTAGTGAGGATACATGTCTATCGCCCATTCCATTTGACTCCTGCACCCATTGGCACAGGCAATTAGGTATTAAGAATGAAGAATTAATAATAAAGAGAGCAAATACAAAACCGGAAATTTTGTAATTTAAATTTTTCATTTTAGGTATCTCCTTTAGATTTTTATTTTATTAATATCAATAAAATTCATACTTTGTAACATCAATTAGTTATCACAAAATTAGTCCTATCCAGCAGAGAAGTAAAATCAAAGTATCTCTAATATTAGGAGTCAAAACAGAGATATTGGCCTACTTAGGACAAAATACTATCTTTTTGAAATATTTAAGCGTTATATTGTGTTAAAGCTTAGGAGTCATGAGAACATCAAACGACCTGTTTCAGCTCATAAATTCAATGAATCAAACCGAGAAGAGGTACTTTAAAGTATATGCGTCTAAGCATATTATAGGCGAGAAAAACAATTATGTAAAGTTGTTTGAAGCAATTGAAAAACAAACTGAGTATGATGAGGCAGATATCCGGAAGAAATTTGAGGGTACAAAATTCATTAAGCAGCTTTCGGTAGCGAAGAATTATTTATATAATATTCTGCTCAAATCACTGCACACCTATCACAGTAATAATTCTGCTGCTTCAAAAACAGATGAACTTTTACACGAAGCTTACATCCTGGATAAAAAAGCATTGTATAACCAGGAAAGGAAACTTCTGGAAAAGGCATTGAACATATCGATAACACATGAACTGTTTCCGAAGATTCTTGAAATCCTCAAAGTTAAAATAAATTTGCTGGGGAAAATACCTTATGCCAAAGACCATGGAAGGGAAATCGAAAGGATGAAAAAGATGCAGCTTGATTCTATCGAAAAGATTGAGAACTTATGGGAATACTTAAATTTAAAATCTAAGCATAAAGTTTTAATAACCCAGCATCTGGTTTCCCGTTCCAGGAAAGACATTAATGAAATGGATATTATCCTTTCGGATAAGCTTCTCACAGATGAAAAAAAAGCAATTACTTTCGATTCAAAAAATATTTTCTTTAATATAATAGCTGTGGTAAATAACAAAAAAGGGCAGTGGAAGAAAACCTATGAAATTATTAAAAAGCAATTGGCTTTGCTTGAGTCGCGTCCGGAATTGCTTCCTGAGAATATGGAACGCTATATAAATGCATCGGCGAACTATCTTCTTATAACAAAAACCGCCGGAACACCTGATGAATTTAAAACGGCTCTGAAGAAATTCAAATCAATTTTCGATAAATACCATGGATATATTGACGAGAGCTCCCGGTTATTAATGCTTAGGGCTTTGAACAGCGAATTA
>DASXTZ010000302.1:0-6313 GCA_036505135.1 Ignavibacteria bacterium | reverse complement strand
TTGAACAGTAACCGCCAAGCCCGCCATAATTAGACCAGAAACCTATACCGTCATCACCGGCTCCCAAAATATAACCTGCTCTCGGCGTTCCGAAAATTGTATCTGCCTTAGCCGTACTGTAAATGAACCTTTGTGACCATGAAGAACCGTTATAAGACCTGTAAAACGCAGCCGGCTGATTTGCGCTATCCTGTGAATAACATATTTTGAACTGCCCTGATGTGTTTCTTAGAGCAATAAGATCACAGGTTCTTGATCTTTCGGTAGCATTATCAATTGCGCTGCCTGTCCATCCCGCAGCAGTACTTCCGCCGTTTGTTGTCTTTAAGCCATAAATATCCCAGTTCGTACCGCTTACCTGCTTCACATATGTTATCATACCAATGCGGTTGTTAGCGCCTCCGTTGAATGCAATTTTTACATCTTTATTAACATTGGGCTCGGAAATAAATAAAGTAGCGCCAAGTGTTGAGTAGTTGCTTACATATGCAAGATAAATATTGTTGATACCGCTTCCTGGATTTCCGTATACGGTCATTATCCTGTTTTCACCGGTTCCTCCGTCATCTTTATAATACGCAATATCACCGTACAGATATGTATTTGCATTTGTTCCGTTGTTGCCCCCCCATCCGAAACCGTTGGCGCCATTTGGCTGCGCATAATTAAATGCGAGCTGGGCTGCGAACGGAAAGCTGCAAAGTGCAAACTTTTGCTTTACAAAGTGTGTTGAGCCTGCAAGTGAATCCATCGAACAAATCAGCATCACGCGCGCAGTTGAAGTAAAATTTGAATTATCGCTTGTTATCCTGGGATTGTAATAATTCATTCCAGCTCCGCTGCCGGGGAAATTAAGCACTGTTCCGACAAAACCTGAAGCGGTAACATTTACCCTCAAAACGTAGATCTCTTTTCTGTTTGTAGATAATGATGTAACTCCTGCTGTTGCATAAACCCATGTATTTGTCCCGTCAAATACAACCTCAAGATCCATTTCGTTTTTGTTATATGTATAGCCGTTCATCCACAGCCTTATATTTGTTGTCCAGCTTACCCCGTTATTAGTTGACTGCATTAATTTCAGTGTATCAACATTCGGCTGTGAATCCCGGATAAAAATATAAAACAGCCTGCCTGAAATCGTTGAGCCGGCAGGCACTACTGCAAATGCATGAGATTTCATATTTGCACTATGTATCTGTGTCTGCAAATGGTCATACTCGTTTTCGATATGACCAAAACTGGTTCCGGCATAAATACCCGGCATTTGAACCTGCACGTGCCCGCGGAGCCGGTCAAGCTGCTGCTGTATCTGCTTTGCATGCTCCGTATTGTTTGAAAGCCTTGCTATACCAAGCTGCCTTTCAAGTTCGGCTTCTTCAGGATTTCTTTCCTTAATTGGTGCAGGCTGTCCGGTTATAACAGGGTTGTTTGCATCCTGATTTAACGAATAGTAAACCTTAACATCCGGCATTTGCTTGTTCTGTGATAGAACTACGCCTGCCGCAAATAACAGAAA
This sequence comes from Ignavibacteria bacterium, assembly GCA_036505135.1. GTDB lineage: Bacteria > Bacteroidota > Ignavibacteria > Tepidaquicellales > OLB5 > DASXTZ01. The sequence continues at coordinate 4,794 of DASXTZ010000302.1, read as the reverse complement.
AACCGTTAAGAAGCGGTAATTCAATTTTGTTTTGTTTTTCATTTTTGTTTTGATTGATTTATTTATTTATTATTTTACTAACATCATTTTTTTAATATCGGTGAATCCCTCAGCACTTAGCCTGTACAAATAAGTTCCGCTTGCAAGATTTGATGCATCGAAATCATAATTGTATGTACCGGTATTTAAATCCTGATTAATCAACGAAGCAATTTCCTTGCCCGTGATATCAAATACAGTTAGCTTTACATGCCCTGATTTCTGAATGGAGAACTGTATATTCGTGACCGGATTAAACGGGTTGGGATAATTTTGAAATAATTTAAACTCACCCGGAAGTTCAGAGCCAATTACTTCTATTCCAACCGGATTGCCGGTTGGGTTGCGTTTAAGATAAATCTCCGGGTTTCCGTCACGATAATCATACCATACAATGTTTACCACAGACCCTGATACATCTATAAATGGCATGTGAGAGTTGTCGGAATTATTAGTCAGACGTGTATCTGAACTCCAGCTGGAACCACCGTTGGTTGAGCGCTTGTAATAGATTTCCCAATTCCCGTCGCGGTTATCTGCCCAAACGACGTGTGCTATTTGGTCTGATATTGCTATATTAGGAGAAGCTGAGAAATCGTCATTATTTGTCATGCGATAATCTGATGCCCAGCTGCTGCCGCCATTGGTTGAGCGTTTATAATATATTTCCCCGTTTCCGTTACGATAATCTCGCCATACAATGTGAACGGACTGACCGGAAACTCCGATAGAAGGATTGATGGAATAGTCAGGGGAATTTGTGAGTCGTGTCTCCAGCCCCCAACTAGAACCGCTGTTGGTTGAGCGTCTGTAATAAATCTCCCAGTTGCCGTCACGGCTATCGGCCCATGCAACATGGACAACAAATCCAACCACGGTAACAGATGCTGTATTAGCATTATTTGAGCCTGTATTTGTCAGCCTGTAGTCCATATTCCAATTATTTCCTCCGTCAGTTGAACGTTTGTAGTATACCTGGTAGAAGCCATCGCGGTTATCTGTCCATACAACATGCAATGCGGAGCCTGAAACAGCTATTGAAGCATATACAGAATTAGCATCGTTACTGGTAAGCCGGGTATCGGCGCCCCAGGTTAATCCATTATCTGTTGAGCGTTTATAAAAAATCTCATCGTTACCAAAGCGTGCATCATGCCAAACAACATGAACAACCGGGCCTGATACTGCAATTGAAGGGCTTTCGGAGCTTAGTGCCCAATATGTAAGTCGTGTGTCGGCTCCCCAGCTTGCGCCCCCGTCTGTTGAACGTTTATAATATATCTCCCAGTTTGCGTCGCGATAATCATACCATACGATGTGGACGATGTTCCCGTTTGATGCAATACACCATCCGTTACCGCCGGATGTATAAGAATTTGCAGAGTTATTAGTCATCCTGATATCTGACAGCCATTGTGCATTTGACGTTACGCTTAAAAATAAAAGCATTAGAAAGAAAAGAAATAATTTTGTTTTCATTTTGTTTTTTAGTTAATTTATATTTTTAAAATTTGATATCAATTAAACTTATTTAATTTTTTTAATTACAGCTTTACTCCAGGGGCCCTGTCCGCTTTTGAAAATTGCTGATATTCTGAACAAATAGGTTCTGCCAAGCCTAAGACCGCTTATTGAGTATTGAGGGTCAGAGACAATATCGAGCTGCTGCCAATGTTTTCCGCCGGAAATTTCAATTATGTAGTTATGAGCATCCTGAACTGCATCCCATTGCAGATTAACTTCTCCTGCAAAACTGCCGCTCGTTACATATAAAGGCCCCGGCATGACATCCGCCATATCTGCCTTAACTTTTCCTGTTAATTTCTCCATTTTGCTATTTATTGTTAATCCTGTTTCCATTTTGTTTAGTTAGTAGAATATTTATTTTCGCTACAAATATAGGTTTACAAAACCGGCACTTGCAAAGAAAGATATTTTTGATTATTGGCCCTAGTTTTCCGCCGAATAAATGCAGAAATTAGCTCAATTGAACATTTTTTGTAAAAAACGGGAGGAAGAAGATTTCTGATTGTTGCGCCGGGAAGACAGGTGGAAATTTATTTGAGAAAGTTTTTTGAAGTTGAGAATAAAACATATAAATACTTTATTTTTCTAAAATTTTTGAGGTTTTGGAAGATTAACTATTTGCAAAAATGAAGAAAAGCTATCTAATTGAAGTGCTGGAAAAGTTAAGCCCGAAGCAAATGAAAGAGCTTAGCGAGTTGGTTCAATCGCCTTTTTTTAATAAGAATGAAAGTATAATAAGACTGTTTGAGTATCTTAGAATTCAGTATCCCGAATTCAAATCCGAAAATATTGAAAAGGAGATTGTTCATAAGAAAATATTCAACCTTGATAAGTATAATGATAACTTCATGCGAATGCTGATCTTTAAGCTAACCTATCTTGCCGAAGAATATCTTGCTTACACTCATTTTAAATCTGATCCTTACGAGGAAAGCATGCATTTAATAAATACATTGCTCGATATGGATCTTGATAATGATGCCAGAAAGCAGATTAATCAGTTGGGGAAAAAAATAAACATCACTGATACTAACAGGGAATACTACAAGAATAAGTATGAGCTTGAAAGATTTAAGACTGTAATTTATTCCCGCACCTACCGTCCGGTCACTGTTAAAGATAAACCCGATGAAAGCCTTCTTGAAGAATCGAATAACCTTACAGCGTTTTTTCTTATATCTATTTTGCAGAGATACAGGTATCTTCTGAATAAATCTTACAGCGTTAATATAAAATACAAACCCGAATTTCTGCCTTACATTACAGAATTTCTCGAGGGAGAAGGAAAAGCGTACCTGAATATTTTAATGATTTCATTATTATACAAACAGATAATGCTGCTTAAAGATTATAGCCGCGAGGATTTAATTGAAGAACTTATTGATGAGCTGACTAATGACAAGCTAAAAATTGATGATGAAGAACGCAGAGACGGATTAACCGTTATGGGAAATGTTTGTATCGAAAAAGCTTACGAGGGAAAGCAGGTTTATTACGAAAAATTATTAAATATTTATAAGTATCTTATATCTAAAAATCTATATAACAGGGTGAGGGGCAGGTATTTTGAAAGTGAAATGTTTCATAATATAGTAACATTAGGCCTGAAGCTCGACGAGACTGAATGGATAAGGGGATTCATAGAAAAATTCTACAAAAAGCTTGCGCCCGATACGCAGGCAAATACTTATAATTTCTCATATGCTAAGCTTTATTTTAAAACAAGGGATTTTGAAAAAGCACTCGAGAGCATTGCAAAGGTTGCATATACCGACCTGCATATGAAAATTAACGTAAGGATAACTGCTATCACAATTCTTTTTGAGCTTCAGAAGATAGAAGAAGTGCTTACCCAAATTGAGAATTTCAGGAAGTACATTCAAAATGATAAGCTGTTGAGTACAGTTCATAAAAAGATCTCTTCAAATTTTATCAAGTTCACTTCAGCATTATGTAAAGCTAAATATTCAACCGGTACAGACCTTCGGGAGCTGAAAAAAAATATTGCCGAGGCTGACCAGGTCAGTAACCGGGTGTGGCTGTTGAACAAAACTGATGAGCTAATGGAACTGCGAAAAGATTGGAAATAAATAAAAAGGGGCTAATTCAGCCCCAAAACTTAATCTTTTTCAATACTTATTTCTGAACCCCATCTTTTAGCAAATATCCAAATTCTTTATAAAACTTCTTAACCTTTGGTGCAATTACATATGAGCAATAAGATTTTTCTGGATTTTCATTAAAATAATTTTGATGATAATCCTCCGCTTTGTAAAATTCATCAAATGGGGTTATTTCTGTTACTATTGGATCATCCCATAAACCCGATTTACTAATATCCTCTTTTACTTTTTCCGCGGTTTTCTTTTGCCCCTCATTATGATAGAAAATTGCAGAACGGTACTGTGTTCCTGCATCCGCGCCCTGCCTGTTCAAAGTAGTTGGGTCATGAACATGGAAAAAAACAGTAAGCAATTGCTCATATGATATTACTGATGGGTCGAAAGTAATTTGCGCAACCTCAGCATGCCCCGTCATTCCCGAGCAAACCTGCTCATAGGTAGGGTTTTTTGTCGTTCCGCCGGAATAACCTGATTCTACTTTTTCTACACCCTTTAAATCCTGAAAAATTGCCTCTACGCACCAGAAACATCCTGCCCCCAGTGTAGCCTTTTCAAGCTTAGTTGTATCGCTCATCTGTGAAATATCCTTATCCGATGATTTTTTTGAAATATTTTTTTGCTTTCCGATTAAGCTGCAGCCACAGGCTAATATTACGGAAAACGAAAATAAAACAATGTATTTAAACATTATATATCCTTTATTTGACCTGACTGCTTTAGGCAGGCATTTTTTTTAACCAATATAACATACGAATCGTTTCAATAAATAGTTTGCCTGCGCGGCTAAAATATCTTTTTGCTTCTTCTTTCAAGAAGAATTGTGTCGCGCCATAGACCATCCATATTAGCTACTTTTTCCATGAAACCGATTTCCCTGAATCCGCACGATTTATGAAGCTTTATACTTGCCATGTTTTCAGGAAATATAGATGCATAAAGCGTCCATATTCCGTTTTGTTCGCTGGCATTTATCACCTCAGCCAGCAACTTTTTCCCGATTCCTTTTCCCATGTGCCTGGTTGAAACATAGACGCTTACTTCGGTAACACCCTTATATACCTCTCTTGTGGAAACCGGGGAGAGTGCAATCCATCCAACCACTTTA
>DASXTZ010000301.1:0-5255 GCA_036505135.1 Ignavibacteria bacterium | reverse complement strand
ACTCATTACGCGTAATTCTGTATAAGCCATCATCGATAACGTAAAGCTTAAGATAAGTTTTATTGGGTATGATCCAGTTGAAATTTTGTGCAAGGGATATTCCATTAATTATCAATAATATTGATATTTTAAAGTAAATTTTCACAATTTAGGAGTTAAATTTACCTAATTTTGCACGAATAATCCTATATAAAAATAGAGGATTTCCTAGTAGGTATCTTTTTCCATATTTAAGTGGATTTCTGATTAATCTTGACAGCCATTCTAAGCCAATCTTCTGCATAAAAATTGGCCCCCTTCTTTTCTCGCCTGCAAAAACCTTTATTCCGTCACCAACAGCCATTATTACGCTACAGTTGATAAAATCTCTGTAGAAGGATATCATCTCCTCCTGCAAAGGCTGCCCTAAGCCTATAATCAGAATATCGGGCACCTTATCATTTATTTGAGCAGCAATTTTTACCGGATTGAAGCTGTAACCCTCGGCAGTACCGCAAATATTAATTTTGGGATTCTGTAATTTTATTTTTTCTAAAATCGCATCAGTGTGCCCAAAGAAAAATATTCTCCAATTGTTTTTAATAGATTTTTCTGCAAGCTCCGGGTAAAAATCGGAGCCTGAAAATCTTGTTTTTAGCTTATCGCCCCCCGATAAGATTTTAGAAGCTAAAAGTATGCCGATTCCGTCAGGATGAACTATATCAAATGAGTCTAATAGCTTTTTGAAATTTTTATTTTTATATGAAAGGTTTATCGAATTTGCATTAGCATAGCTTATATATAATCTCTTACTTTCTGTTATTGAATTTTCAATTTCAGCCAAAAGTGCTTCCTTATCAATATTGTTAACTTTAATTCCAAGTATTTCGATTTTTTGCATCAGCTGCTTTTGGTATTTAGTAATCTCATATAAAGTGAATTAATTTTGGGAATCATATACTCCTGGGTATAATTATTAACAACATCGGAAAATAAATTATGTGCGCATTCGTTCGCCAGATTTTTATCAGTTTTAAACAGCTTAATTTTTTCTGCCAGTTCGTCTTCATGTCCGGAATGGAAGAGAAGGCCATTATAGCAATCAATTATTAATTCAGCAATACCATCGACATTTGCGCCAATAAAAGGTTTTTTGTGCAGGCCGCATTGAAGCATAAAATTGGGGAATGGATCCCGAACAGAAGGCAAAACACAAACATCAGCAGCGAGAAAATACTGTAAAAGATTTCTCTGCGGGACAATTATTTCAACATTTAAGTTATGTTTGTTAATATAAGTTCTGTAATCCATGTGCTTATCTCCCTCACCAAGTAAAATCAGCCGTATTTCAGGGTCATTAAGATTATGGAGTGCTTTTAATAACACTTCAAAATTTTTTTCGTGATGAAACCTTCCAATTGCTAACAAGTTATAAAATTTACCGTGATCTCTTGCTATAGGCATTAATACTTCTATCTCATGCATCTCTTCTGTATCGGCAAAGTTAGATATCATTTCAATTTTTTTCTTATTTATCCCAAACCTGTTAACCAGCATTTGTGCAATAGAATTGCTGACAGCTATTATCTTATCAGACCTATATTCAATATTATATTTTTTATTAACGATACTTAATGCCGTGTGAACAGTTTTTGGTTTTTTTGACCGAACAATTTTGACCGTTTGAACAGCTGCAAGCTCTGCATATCTATGATGGGTATGAATAATATCAATATGGTAATTATGAACAATCTCCCTTATTTGCTTTATACTGCGTGCAAGAGATATGGGATTTTTTGATCTTAATCCTTTTATCATTGAAATTGGAACCTCAAGTTCATGTACCCGGTCAAAAGAATCACCATCGTTTGATGCAAGCAAAACATTATGGTTTAACTTTTTAAAATATTTTAATAGCAAGTATACATAATAAGACCTTCCGCATGCATAATTAAAATCAGGGGTAATGTGAAGTATATTCATTTAAAAAATTTTAAAAAACTTCAGTTCACTTACAAGATAACAGTTAACATTTTTTGAAAGTATTGAAAACTTTAGCCTGATTGGTTTATCCAGGTAGTTAAACTCGGTGAACTCAACGGAAATATTATGATTCCGATAACCTGTTTTTATTTTTTCCAGGTTATAACCTTCTATATAGAAGAATTGTGTTTTCCCGGTTGCTTTTATTTCGTATTCATTGCTGTCCAAAGATCGGATTTCAAGCTTTGACCCTATTGATGATTCATCCAGTGCCCCTGTTTGTACTACATCATCTATGGTGTCTTTTATGGTAAAGCTTTTCTCTTTCCAAAAATTATATGCACCCGTGAGCTTATCAAAAAGAAATGTTTGCTTGTATCTGCCGGGATTTCCTATTATTACATTTTGTTTACTTTGCTCTAATCCCGTGTTTATCAAATTATTTACATTTAACAATGCTTTGGCATAAGATATCTCCCAGTCTATAATTACTACATAGCTCCACCAGATCCAAAATGTTATTACAACAATATAGAAAGCTTTGAAAATGTTTTTATTTAATGATACATTAAACTGCCTGTGGTGATTATAAACCCATAGAGTAAATATTAAAATAATAACAAACGGTATGAAGACCATTTGAGGCCTTATATATCCAACAAATATATATGGAGTAATAAGTATAAAGCCTAATGCGATTATCTGCGCTATATGTTTATAGACATCAACTTTGATCATTACCCATATTAAATAAAAAACTGCTCCGTATAACGATGCAAGATATAAGAGGACTATTTTATTATCCTGCCTCAGCATCCTGCTTAGGGTTAAGAAATCCAAAGGAATTGTTAATCCGATTATAGCTCTTGCAATGACTCCCGGAGCATTGCCAAGAAAATTCGATTGATACAAGGTTGAGATATCACTGATGTTGTTTCCGATATAATAGAAGCGGAATAATAAATAAAACAATAATAATATTAACAAACTAATAAAATGTATTTTATACTTAAATATGGTTTCTTTACCATAAATAAAATAAATAATCATAATTAACGTAAGGGGAATTGTGATAGATGTTTCCTTTGTGAGTAATGCGGCAATAAATGAAAGGTATATAAGTATTAATGAAAGTAAATCTTTTTTGTCAATAAATCTCATTGTAAAAAAAATAGCAGAAATATAAAACAGACCGCATAACAGGTCAACCCTGGCCGCCGTCCAGCAAATATTATTTAAATTGCTGGGAAAAATAATTACTGAGCCTGAAGCTATAAGAGCAAGTGTAAACCTGCCTGAAAGCAATAATAGAATCTTCCCTGCAATGAATGAAATAAGAATCAAAAGCAGCAAGTTTTGCACCCTGTATACTATAAAATTATCATAGTTTAGCCCAAGCCAGCTGCTCATAATATGGCTCTTTTCAATCGAAAGATAGTAAATTGGCCGCAGGTGAAATGTGTTTGTAAATGGCAGTTTTCCGGTAAATTTTTCCTGGAGGGTAGTATGAGTTGCGTCAAAAAAATTTAAATAATCATCTGAGACCAATCCTATTTTGTAATAACCAATAAAGAAAAGTGCTAAGGCGTATGCGGCAAACAATGCGCTTACCCAGATATGAAACTTTTTTGTATTGCTCAACTTAATAATTTTTGTAATTCTTTCTTATAAATTTTCTTGCCTTCAAAGATTGATTGAAACCTGTATCTCAGCCTGTAACTGATTAGTTTGTTAAAAATACGGTCTGGCAGAAGAGTGGCAATATATGCCGCTATATTTTTCATTGAAAATGATTTCCTAAAATAACTTCTTGAATCCTTTCTATCACCATAAAAAAAATTAATCCATGCTATAGTGGTAGCCCAGTAAAAGTGGTCGCCTTTAGACTTTGCGTCAATAAGATTCTTAAATGCAGGGGTAAAAAGAAAATTATAAACGTTGTTATTTCTCCTGCCGAATGATTTTGAGGACCGGCTTATGCGGGTATATGTGAGAAATTCAGGGATAATATAAAATTTTGCCTTTTCTCTTATTCTGTGAAAAAGTTCAAAATCTTCATTTAAATCAAACTTTTCATTATATTTTTCCTGCTTTATAAGCTTTTTCCTGTAAATAACCCCTGATTGATTTAATGGATTATGCAAGTTCAAAACCCTAAGTATATCCTTATGCTCTACAGGGGTCTTCAATAAAAAAATAATTTTCCCTTTATCTTTAAAGTAAACCGACCAGGTGGAAAGAACATCTATATCCGGATTTTCATTTATGAACGAAACTTGTTTTTCAAGCCTTGCAGGGGAGCTTAAGTCATCAGCATCTATTCTTGCTATCCAATCGAATTTTGCTTTTGATATGCCGAAGTTCAGGGCCGCCGCTGTTCCTTTATTTTCCGTTTTTAAATATTTTATACGCTCATCTTTGATATTAAGAATAATTTCCTCTGTATTATCAGTTGAACCATCATTTACAATTATGAATTCAAAATCCTTGAAGGTTTGGTTAAGAATGCTCCTAACTGATTTCCCAATGTAAAGTGCTGAATTAAATGCAGGCATCAGCACTGATATTTCATTTATCTTTCGAGGCATTCTCTATATAACTCTATATGCTTTTTTATCATCAGTTCCAAAGAATACCAATGTGTAACTCTCTTGTAAAAATTTTCTGCCAGGGGAGAGTGACTTTTGTATTTATCTATTGCTGAAGATAACTTTTTCGAAAGGTCAATATAATCTTCAGATTTGAATATTATTCCGTTTTCTTTATGGCTGATGACAGATTCAACGCCACGGAAATTTGAAGAAATTACCAGAAGGCCGTTTGCCCCCGCCTCGGTAATGACTGCCGGAAATCCTTCTGTGCCTGACCTGGAAGGATAAACAAAAATATGCGACATCGAAAGCAGTTTGTACATATCTTTTACATAGCCTAAGAATGAAATATTTGCTCCCGTTTCCTTGTTCAGGTTTAATAAATTTGATTTTAATTCTCCTTCGCCTGCAATATAAAAATCAGCCTTCTTTTTTATTTCCGGATTAAGTTTATTTACAGCCTTAATGAATAAGTCTAACCCCTTCTCATAGGTAAATCTTGAAGCTGCAATGACTTTTATCCTTGATAAATTCTTTGCAGGTATGGTTTCGGGTACGGGAATTCCGCATCGAATAAACTTAATATTATTTTTAGAGGAAATTTTATTTTCAATTAAATAATTGTATATGTGTTCATTAATTGCTATATACTTTCTTGCATTAAAGTGTTTTAATTTACCTGTTTTTTCAAGCAGGCCGTGA
>DASXTZ010000300.1:0-2404 GCA_036505135.1 Ignavibacteria bacterium | reverse complement strand
AAGCGGCAAAGGACCTTGAATTTGAAAGAGCAGCAGAGATAAGAGACGAAATTAAACGTCTTGAGGATTAAGAATTTAAAAAACACCGCACAGTAAAGCTAAAAATAAAATGAAAAAGCTTTTAATATTCATATACATTGCAATTATACTAGGATTTTCTTCATGCCAGAAACAGAGTGAAGATATAAAGATCGATACTGCCAATGAAAAAGATGCAGGCAAAACAAAATTCACAAAAATGGGGGAAGTTTTCTTCCAGGACTCACTTAAAGCATTAAAGAAAAAAATTGATGTTGAAATAGCTGAAACTGAGGAAACAAGGCATCTTGGGTTAATGTACAGGGAAAGCATGAAGGAAGAAGAAGGGATGTTGTTCATTTTTCCCTTTGAAGAACCACAGGGATTTTACATGAGAAATACTATTATCCCTCTCGATATAATTTTTGTAAATTCAAAAAAGAAAATAGTTAAGATCCATAAAAGAACAGAACCATTTTCAGAAAAGACACTCCCCTCTTTTAAACCATCAATTTATGTTGTTGAAGTTAATGCAGGGTTTACAGATAAGTTCGGAATAAAAGAAGGCGATTACATTGACTGGAGGAGGGATTGAACCCCTAACCGTCTGGCGACTGGAATGAAAAAATATATTTTTAAAATTAATAAATAAGAAATATTCGTAGTTATAATCTACATTCGGAAAAGCCGCCTCAAGGATAAGAATAATAAATAAGATCCTTCGTTTTGCTCAGGGATTACTTATACATCTCTTCTCTTCTATCATCAAATATCGAATTATGTTCATTCATTTTTTTGTTTAACGCCATTGCAGGCTCTATGTGCACAATGAAACACTCCTCCTCATCTGAAGGCCCTCTTCGCAGATAGCGGCCTTTAGGGTCAAGTATAACACTTTGCCCGGTAAAAAATAACTCTTTCTCCGCGTTTTTTTCTGTTCCTATCCTATTTGAAGTTATTGTAAATACCCTGTTCTCGATAGCTCGTGCATACATAGCATCCTGACAATAAGGCATAACCAGGTTTGAGGGATGGCATATAATCTGCGCACCTTTCATTGCCAATGTCCTTGCCGATTCAGGGTAGAGCCAGTCGTAGCAAATCATCATTCCTGCATAAATTTTCTTGCCGTCAACAGTTATTTCATGAACTTCAAATGGCCTGTTCCCCGGTTCAAACCACAGCTTTTCTTCGTTAAATAAATGAATCTTTCTATATAATTTTGTTTCTCCGTTTGGATAGGCAAGAATTGAGGAATTATAGAATTTATCTGCTGATTTTTCAGCCAGACCGCAAACTATATAGGCATTTTTTTCTTTGCTTAAATTAGTGATGGCTTTGCAAAACCTGCCTTCAGGAACCTGCTCGGCCGTTTTTTTCAGCTCTTCTTTGGCAGAAAATAAATAGCCCGAGTTTGAAAGCTCGGGCATTACTAAAAGATCAAAATCTATATTTTGTGTCAGCTCAAGTATTCGCTCAATATTTCTTTCAGGCTCGCCAAAAAAAGGTCTGAATTGAAGATAGCCAACGCGCATTAATTACCTGTTACTATATTGCAGCTAAATGATACTGATTTAGAAGGTGCTTTCGGGTCATTTGATTCAACTGAAATTGTTTTCTCATTCAACCCTGACCTGCCTTCGGTATTAAAAGTAAATTTTATTTTTCCGGACTCCCCGGGCTGAAAATCTTTCTTCTCATCAGCAATTACACCCGTGCATCCGCATGACGGCCTGACACCTTTTATTACAAGTGGGCTTCTGCCGGTATTTTTAAATTCGAACTCCCCGGTTACTACAGGGCCTTGTTTAACATCTCCAAAGCTGATTTTTTCCTGGGTAAATGTTATAACCGGAGGCATGTATTTGGGGTCATGAATGTTTTTGTTGACCAGAAATGCCGAAAATAATCCTACAAGGACTATTCCCAGAACAAAGAAAATCGCTTTGCCTATTTTACTTGTTTGCATAATTTATGTTTTAAATTTTTCTGAAAATTACGCTATTGCCTAAGGAGTTTCAAATTCAAGCTGCTCGTCTTCGGGGTAATACCTGTACAAATTTATTGAAAAGAAAAGTGTAATAATATCCAGAACAACTCTTAGCCAAACCTCAGAAGTTGATGACGGTTTGACGCTAAAGCAGCCGCATGCTATATCAAGCCCCCTGATTAAAGCCTGCGAAAGGGCAATAATAAATATAATCATCAAAATATTGTATAACAATAAAGCGCCCTTTTCCCATTTTCCTATTATAAGCAGCAAGCCTGTAATAAATTCAGCCCACGGCAAAAAAATTGCAAGCGGATTCGTTAGCTGAACAGGCAGAATTTTATAGTTTTCAATTATCTTTTGAAATGCATCAGGATTTGCCATTTTATCAAGGCT
>DASXTZ010000299.1:0-5287 GCA_036505135.1 Ignavibacteria bacterium | reverse complement strand
ATAAGCAGCTATAATACAGATATTGATAGAATATTAAAAGAAATAGCAGAATCAGGAGCATCATTAAAGGAATCAGCAAGAACCCTGCAGAGCTTGCTGGATGGTTTATCTGACTTTGACCCTGAAAAGATAGAACAAATACGCGAGCGTCTGTATAAGCTGCAATTCTTAAAGAAGAAATACGGCGGCTCACTTGAAGAAGTTCTGAAGCTAAAAGAGAGTTTAGAAAAAGATATTTTGCTTGTTGATAATTTTGATGAAAAAATAGGCGGGATAGAATCAAATATTAAGAATAAAAAAGAAGCATTATTAATCAGGGCAAAGGAAATTTCAAAAATAAGGAAAGAAGCGGCCAAAACCCTTGAGAAAGAAGTAGTAGATGTCTTGAATGATGTGGGTTTGGAAAATGCAGGATTTAAGGTAGAAACCTCACCCAGCACTAACGGCTTAGGTCCAAACGGAGTTGATGATGTTGAATTTCTAATAAAAGTTAACAAAGGAGACGAGTTTACATCTTTGCGTAAAACAGCCTCAGGTGGGGAGATATCGCGAATTATGCTTGCAATAAAAACAGTTTTAAGCGAAGCCGATAAAACAGGTGTGTTGGTATTTGATGAAATAGATGCGGGGATCAGCGGACGCATAGCTCAAAAGGTTGGCAGGGTAATGAAAAGGCTTTCGGAAAACCATCAAATTATTGCAATAACACATTTAGCGCAGATTGCAGCACTTGCTGAAGACCACCTGCTTGTTGAGAAGGAGAGCGAAGGTGATGTGACAATGACAAAGATACGCAAGCTTGATAAGAACGAAAAAGTAATAGAGGTAGCCAAACTTTTAAGCGGAGAAAAAGTCACGGATGCAGCAATAAAGAGCGCGAAAGAATTGATGGCAAATTAAACCGATTTGTTTTCGGAAGCCGCTTTATCAACCTTCTTCGGCAGTCCCTGATAACCTATATATACTAACGCGAGCCCTATAAGCAAATATAATATCTGCAGGTAATGGAATTGCCTTATCATTATTAACTGTCCGATTATCCATCCTATCATTACCAATCCCTGGTAAAAAATAAGCCGGGTAGAGTAAGTTCGGTCATTCATTACTGATAAAGCTGTAATAATACACGATATCCCGATAAAGAGAAACAGTATCAAACCGGGGACGAAAAAAGTACTAAACGGAGAGTGTTCAAGTATTGCAGTGCTCATACTTAATGGCCTTCCCGAAGGGTCATAAATGAGCATATACCCGCTTATTGATGCTGTTATGCCAACAAAGAAAAGTAGAAAAATTGAAGCGACGCTTAATAATTTATTCATGTTAAGCCAGTCCCGTGCAACCGGGTATCCATTATAATATTTTTAAAAGAATAATTGAATTTTTAGAATAAATTATTTACAAAAAGAAGAATAGTGTGAATAGACGAAAAATTTCGCAGTATGCTAAATCCGGTTCCCTCCCGATAAAAAGCACCCGAGGACATTTTTTTTCACGGGAATGTAACCTCAATCCATTGGAAAATATAGATCTAAACAAACTCCGTCTTTACCTTCCACAATTTCTTCAAGCATAAATTTCTCCTCTGAGTACGGTTCTTCTTCCGGATTTTCTTCGTCATCTTCGGTTTCGTTTTTCTCTTTGTGTGTCATAGCCCAGTCATAAAGCATGTTCCATCCCGCACGGATAACCGCATCCGGGTCTTTGAACGGATTCGTTATCCTTAGTACAGCATATTTAGTAGGGTTCACATACCGTATTTTAATTCCTTCCGAAGGCGGAATATTTTCGGGGACAGTAACCCAGTATTCATAACTTCTAAGGCCAAGGTTACGCTGTGATTCTGATACCTGGATATCCAGTCCAAATTTCCTGAGCTTGTTGTAATCAAGCCCGTTTCTCTGGATCCACATTTTCATATAGCTGATCACTTCAGCTTCGGGGGCGCGGCTGGTAGCAAAGCAGCATGCTACACGCATAAGCGGTAATTCTTTAATGCTAACTTCGCCGTTATTATTTTTTTCCATTTTCTTTAGGGTATAATTTTTCACAGGATGCAAATGCAATCCCTGTAGTTTTCATGACTACGAGATTTAGTTAATAGCAACAGAGGCTCTATGGGGACATGCGCCCGGAGGATGGATAGATTAATTTAATACAAAAACAAAGGGTTTGAAATGACAAAATCAGGGTAAAATTAAAGACGGGATATGGTTTCTACTAATTTTCTTCACCCCCTTGCCCCTCGCCCAAACGGAGAGAGGAGCAAGAGACCCTTCGAGGAGTTTATCCCGCACTTTTTAGCGGGACTCAGGGTTATGATTTCTCTATTTAACCATTCAGCATTATAGGTTATCTTGCAATAATATGGAAATAAAGCTTTTTAATACACTAGGCAGGGAAAAACAGGTATTTAAACCCATTACTCCGGGAAAAGTTGGGTTATATACCTGCGGGCCGACAGTTTACGACTATCAGCATATAGGTAACTTCCGTACTTTTTTATTTGAAGACATCTTAAAACGCGTACTTATTTATAATGAATATGAGGTTACTCACATTATGAACATAACCGATGTGGGCCATCTTGTTTCAGATGACGATGTTGGGGAAGATAAAATGGAGGTTGGCTCAGAGCGAACAGGAAAATCTGTTTGGGAAATTGCAGACTATTATATAAAATGGTTTAAGGATGATGCCAAACTGCTGAATATAATTCCCCCGGCACATTATACAAGGGCTACAGAATATATTAAAGAGCAGATTGATTTGATAAAATGTCTTGAGGATAAAGGATACACATACAAAACATCTGACGGCGTTTATTTTGATACTTCGAAGCTTTCTGATTACAGTAAGCTTGCAATGATTGATATCAAAGGGCTTGAGGAGGGAAAGCGGATTGAGTTTTCGGCCGAGAAGAAAAACAAGACCGATTTTGCATTGTGGAAATTCTCGCCCAAAGATAAAAAACGGCAGATGGAGTGGGATTCGCCCTGGGGCAAGGGATTCCCGGGCTGGCATATAGAATGCTCTGCAATGAGCAGGAAATTCCTTGGCGATACTATCGATATCCATTGCGGCGGTATTGACCATATCCCGATACACCATACAAATGAAATAGCGCAGTCGGAATCATGCACGGGTAAAAAGTTTGTTAACTACTGGCTGCACGGCGCTTTCCTTGAAGAGGAAGAAGGGAAGATGAGCAAATCTAAGGGTGAGTTTTTGAGGCTGAAGCTGCTTATGGATAAGGGCTATTTGCCAATGGATTACCGCTACTTGTGCCTTGGCACGCATTACCGCAAGCGCTTGCTCTTCAGCTGGGATATACTTGACCAGGCAAAAAATGCCTATACTCGTTTAAAGAACAGGGTTGCTGAGTTAATCGATTATGCCGGCTATTCTGATAACAAGGGGCCGTTCCACCAAAAACTCAGCATCGGCGGAGATTCTGCCCTGCTGGTTTACAGGGAAAGATTTCTGGAAGCGGTAAATGATGACTTAAACATGCCTGAGGGACTATCCGTTTTATGGGATACCCTGCGCGAATCGAAGCTCCCCGCGCAGACAAAGCTTGACCTGATTTATGATTTTGATAAGGTGCTCGGGCTTGGTTTGGATAGTATAAGTAAAAACACAGAAGACGAAGTGCCGGATAAAGTTACCGAACTTGTTGCCAGGCGAACCGAAGCTAAAAAAGCAAAGGACTTCAAGCTTGCGGATAAGATCCGGAAACAAATTAAGGAATTAGGTTACGAGATTATTGATAAAAAGGATAAGGTGGAAGTAAAAGCAATTAAGAATTGAGGAATGTCATTCCCGCGAAAGCAGGAATCCAAAGTGAAAAGTTTTTCCATTAAAAATGTATAGAAACGTTATTACAATTTTCGGTTTAGCGCTGTTTCTTTTCTCTTGCAGCCCTTCAAAAAACATAAACGAGTCAAAAATTAATTTTGACCTATCGGAATTCAAAGATAACGGCTCAAGGGAAAGGGTTAAAGGAAACATAGAGTTTATTTTTTATGAATTCTGCATACCCGCAGATGACGGTAAGTTAAAAGAGGTTCAGGCGATCGATTCAACCTCTGGTGTTTTAAAAGGCTCAAAGGGGCGCTCAGGCTGTACGGATAACCAATGGCTTGTTATAGGCAGCTCACGTCAGCCGGGATTTAAAAGAGTTATATTAAAGCTGGCATCATTAAGTTACATCAGGAAAATAAACGAAACATTCTGGGAGTAATTTTTTGCAGGTTCCCGACTGTTCCTTATAAGATTATTACTCAAAATTAAATATATTTATACATATTTTTGTAAAACAAATAATATGCTAATGCCATGTTTACTGTATCCACACCGTATTATCTTGTCAATATTGTTACCAAACCGGAAGTTGCCAGCCATCTTATCCCTAACATCAGGAACTTTGACTTTGTGTATTTCTTAAAAGAAGAATTTAAGGGTGGCAAGCCAAAAGAAACTGAAGAAAAAGATATTGTAAAGATACAAATGCTTTGCAGCCGCGGAGAATTTGGCAAGGTTATGGATTACGTTAAGCAATACTATGTTAAAGGCTATGGCGCAGTATGCTATTATGAAGAAGTAAACGTTCAGGTTTAATGGCGAAGCTTAAGGCAAAAGATTCGAGGCTTTTAGATTTTCCTGTTGATTATGTTTACAGGACCATAACCGATTTTACGGCATACTCAAAATGGTGGCCGCATGAAATTAAATTCGATATCGAACATTTACATCCCGCGGTGATCGGAACTACAATAAATGTGCAGAACGGCCCTTTCGTTAAATGGAAATCGAAAATAACGTCATTTAAAACAAATAAGCTGCTTGCAATCGATTATGTAGATGGCGCATGGCTTGGCAAAACTCTGTGGAGCTTTGAAGAAAAAGATGGAAGCACTGAGCTCACGCTGGAGATCGATCTTGAGGTAAACAAGCTATGGCTTAATCTTCTTTCACCATTCATAAATTTTTCCCGATATCACTCTCGCCAGATAAAGCACATATTCAATAATCTTGAAAAATATCTTTCAGAGCATAAAGGCTCATACATTCACCAAATACAGCTTTCGCATTTAGACCATATTGTCTTAACAGTAAAAGATATCGAAGCTTCCTGCAGGTTCTATCATAATGTTTTAGGGATGGAGATAATTACTTTTGGCGAGGGAAGAAAAGCTGCAAAGTTTGGCAGCCAGAAAATTAATTTCCACGATGCAGGCAGTGAATTTGCCCCAAAAGCAGAAAAGCCGCTGTCGGGTTCATCGGA
>DASXTZ010000298.1:0-12573 GCA_036505135.1 Ignavibacteria bacterium | reverse complement strand
CAGCTTTGAATAAAGTAAAGTGTGATTTTACCGGTACAGCATTGGCAATATTAATAAGCATCGTTGAGTTTATATCATATTTTTTAGGGGCAGGTTTGAAAAGCGCTATATCAATACCAAACGGCAGCTTAATAGCTTTAGCCGCAATATCGGAATTATAATACTGCTTAATTTTTGATATAATAAAATCGCTTCCACAGATTATTTTTTTTGCCTGCAGGAAACTTTTGTTAACGAAATATCTCTGAAAAAATTTAAGCCTGTAGCCAAACTTTATGGCAGGAAGCCCTGCAAGCTCGCCTCCATTTACATTAGTTACCATTGGAACGTTAAATTTTCTGCTTAATCCTGCAGCAATAAAGCCGGATTCACCCGACCACATTGAATGTATAAGGTCAAACCTGTTTTTTTGGAACTCATCCCCAAATTTTGTTTCACATCTTTTCCATATCCTGATTTTTTCAAGCTTGCCAGCTTCAGGCTTTAAGGCAAATGAAAATATTTTGACATTGCCAATATTATAATCCGGTTTGCCTGCAGGGTAATAAAATGAAAATACAACCAGTTCAATATCATTATAATTAGATAATTGTTTAATAAGGTTTAAGATCGCTGCTGCCCCCCCGTAATCTTTCTCGTGTGCTGCAAAGCCTGTTGTTATTACAGCAATTCTCATTTCTTATTCATTACAATTATAAAATGGTCACCAAAGCGGTTAAAAGGGAACAGACCTTTTATAAATTTATCAATACCCATCCATAATTTTACAAGGGTTTTGAACCTCCTATATATGCCTATTAAATAAGGAGGGGGAGTGAATAATCCTAATGTGTATATTTTTTTTATTTTAAAATTATTTTTAAAAAATTTTCCCAACTTTTCCGGTGAGTAATAATATGTCAAAACCTTCTCACCATTCAAATCTGCATAAAACCCTTCTTTTTTAAATCTCCTGAAGGCATTTTTAAAATCAAGCTTAAGTAAGTAATAAAAAATTTCCCAGGGGCAGAATTTATTCATAACAACTGCAATAAATTTTCCTCCTGTATTAAGCTTTTCGGAAAGGTCAAATGCCAGCTTTTCAAAATTATTTATGCAGTTTAAGCCTCCGAAATTGGAAATCGCCGCATCAAAACCTGCTTCTTCGACCTGATCAATTTCATCAAATGAAATTACCTTTGCATCTAAAATATTTTCTATGTTTTCTCTTTCGGTTTTTTCCTTCAAGCGTGCAATCATTTCAGGTGAGATATCGGTAGCGTAAACTTTAATTCCGTTCCGTGCAAGAAATATGGCATCTATTCCGGTTCCTGCGTTTAATTCCAGCACATTGTAACCGTTTTTTAATTCATTTGTATATACATTGTGAACAATACTCCTCATCCATTGAAGGATCTCGTTTTGGTTGTTACGTGAATCATAATTTGAAGCGATCCTGTCAAAGGCTTGTTTTGTATGTTTTAAATCAATTGACAATTTATTTAATTAAATCCATCATCATTTTTGAAATCTTTGCCTTTACGAATGTTTTTGTTAAATCTGCAATTGGGGCTTTTCCGTTTGATTTTAGTTTATGATAATTTACTTCATTTATCAGGAACCTGTTAGCATGTTTATAAAATGATTTTGAATATCTCCCTTTAAAATCAAGGTCGCGGTCGGTGCACTTTTCCCAAGGCAAATCGGTTATCAAATCGGATTCAACTTCATTATAAAAAGGGGTTCCTTTTATCGGATATGCAACTGTTGTTAAGAAAATATTCGGATTTGAGTTTTTTAAATGTTCTGCAGTTTCAATTATGTCTTTCTTTTTTTCACCGGGATATCCAAGCATGATAAATGTCCCCGCTTCTATGCCATGTTTCATTGTGAGCCTTATCATTTCTCTTACATTATCAGCCTTAACTCTTCTATCCATCAGGTCAAGAACGTGCTGTGAGCCGGATTCTGCGCCTATCCACAGCCTGAAGCATCCCATTTCTTTAAGTATTTTAATTACATCTTCATTTAAACGGTCACTTCTTGAAATGCACTCAAACTTAATTCTAATGTTACTTTCTTTTAACATAGCATTAAGCTTATTCAGCCATTTATGCGAAATTGTAAAAACATCATCAACAAACCAGAACATATCAGGATTATAATGAGCCATTATATATTCAATTTCTTCCACGGTCTTTTCGGGACTTCTTCTTCGATAAGTCATGCCGTATACGCTATGCGAGCACCATCTGCATGTATAAGGACAGCCGCGCATTGTATTTATTGAAATCGCGCTATATCCATGTGCTTTTTTCCATGTCTGCATGTAAAGATATAAATTCACACTTTCCCTATCGGGCATCGGGAATAAATCGATATCTTTAATTTTTTCACGCGGAGTGTTTTTACAAGCCTTACCATTTTTATCTTTATATATTATACCACAAATTTTATTCAGTTCTGAGTTATGCCGGGAAAGCTCACTGCAAAGCTCTCTCATTGTTTCCTCGCCTTCGCCTTCAACAATAATATCAGCGCCGTAGTTTAAGAATTCTCCGGCATAGAAAGGAGGCTCAGGGCCGCCGAGAACAATCTTTGAACCGGCAAGCTCTGGTGAAGATTTAATAAACTTAATTAGAGGCAGGACATTAAGCTTCGTCATTAAATTGCAATAAACAGCAATAATATCAGGTTTGATTTCCAGTAATTTTTTTTGCTGGTCCCGAAAACTAAAAAAAGTAGAATCGTACACGTGCACATCAAATCCATGCTGTTTCAAATATGACGAGATATATAAGATGCCAAGCGGAACGTATGGCTTCATTACAGCCAGTTCCTTTTTGTCATCGTTTAAATAATATGCGTGGGTTAGGAAGATTTTCATGAAGGTATTATATCTTCAATTTGTTCAAATTCCCGTAAAATTTTCATGGATTCTTCCCTTACTAATTCTGATTCTTGATAATTTTTGCTTTAATGACCTGCTCTCTTCTTATGATTCATAATAATTAAGTTTATATTTATATAATAAAACATACTATTGCTAAATAATTCCACAGTTCATACATATCCAACAGAAAATGTTATTTTTCGTTTGAATGAAGAAAAAGTTACTTTTATTTTTGTTATATGAAAAACAATTATTTAACCTTAATTATTTTTATCAGTTGTATATGTTTTGATTTTTTTATCCTGCGGCGATGATAACATACCGGTAAAACCTCAGGGAAATACTGTAATATTCAGTCTTGATTCTTTATCGGTCTGGGTTCAGCCCGGTACGGGATTCGGAAATGAATTCAAATGTATTTCAGCAGACAATATCGGCAAGCACAGTAAAAGTTGAATATACGGTGCAAACAAATGTGGAAAGCAGCCATAGCGAAGCAAGGGGTCAGAGATTCAAGGAATATAAAAGTAACAACGCAATAAGCCGATTTTTTGTCACTCTAAATGAAGTGAAGAATCTCATTAAACCCAAAAAAATTTATACTTTATAAAATTATTCGCTACGCTCAGGATTATACTCTACTTTTTCTTCTCCGGGTTATCGTGGTACAGCATAAATGCAAAGTGTCCTGTATTGTTACCGCTTTTAAAATCGGCTACTGATATGGTAAATTCATATTGTTCATATTCCGAAGGATAGATTTTAAGCTTGGGATTTGAAGCGCTGACCTCGTCTACGTATTCCCAATCAGATTTTCCCTGTTTGTACACAGTAACTTTAAGCTTACTAATGCGCCTATCACCGATAATGCTTAAATCGTAGGTAAATGCCGGGTCCAGGAATCTCCACACGGTTTTTTTGCCTTCGTTCACAAGCAGGTCAAAAGTTACATTAACTATTTCCTGGTTCTTATCTTCTTCAAGCTCAACAATCTTTGCAGTAACTGTTTCAAGAATATCCTGCATTGTAGTTGTGGACTGGGCAAGTAATTTGGCAGGAATGAGCGCTGCTGTAATGAAAATTAGCGATAATAATGTTTTTTTCATAAAATAATTTAATTACGATTGATTATTATATATCAATCAAGCTGGTTTTGTTTCACCCCGGGTCCCCGGGGAAGTTTCAGGGGTTTTCTAACGGCAACTTAAACCTAAATCATTTAAAATTCAATCAAATATTATTATGTTGAATAAATGGACAAGTGCATCTTCTTTAAATCACCATTTGAGCTTCATAAATGGCTTAAGAAAAATCATGCCAAAGCGCGGGAGCTATGGATTGGATTTTACAAGAAGAATGCTGCAAAAAAAGGAATAACTTATGCTGAAGCCCTGGATGAAGCACTTTGTTTCGGCTGGATAGACGGAATCAGAAAGGGAATAGATGATGCACGTTATACCATACGCTATACACCACGCAAGCCTAAAAGTATATGGAGCCTTGTAAATATCAGGCGGGCGGGCCAGCTGAAAAAACTTGGGCTCATGCAGCCTTACGGTATAAAGGCATTTAATGAACGTGATATAAACAGATCACAGCTTTATTCATTTGAACAAAGGGTTGTAAAGCTTGCCCCTGTTTATGAAAAAAAATTTAAACATAATAAAAAGGCGTGGGATTATTTTAAATCGCAGCCGTCGTGGTATCAAAAGACTGCGAGCTGGTGGGTTGTTAGCGCAAAGAAAGAAGAGACCCGCCTTTCAAGGCTTGAAATCTTAATTAAAGATTCCAGAAGCAACCGATCAATAAAAGTTTTAATCCGCAAAAAATAAATTATAATCCTGCAAATAACCTTTCGGCAAGCCGGAAAGGCAGCCCTTCATCAACTATCTTTTGAGCTGCTGACTTAATATCATAATCAGCTCTTATGAGCCGGAATTCAAAATTATCCGTATCGAAGATTCCGAATGCAAGCTTAGAGTTTCCGTCTCTCGGCTGACCCACACTGCCTACATTAATTATGTATCTTTTATTCCTTTCCGGGGCGGATTCAATTTCTCGAACTTTACCCTTAGATTCTTCAAATATTACCGGGATATGTGAATGTCCGATAAAACAAAAAGATTCTTTGAATGCAGTAAAATTTTCCCGGGCGTCATATTCATCAAGTATGTAACCGTATTCGGGCAGATAAAATGGCGAGGCATGGACAAACAAAAGGTTGTTTTCGGAAAATGATCTTGGCAGAGCTGAAATAAAGTCTTTATACTCCTTTTTTAAAACCGAACGGGTATGGATTGAAGAAGTTCTCGCATTATTTGTAAACCCTTCCGCTATTGAATAATCAATTTGCGCTTCGTCATGATTGCCAATAATTATTACATCACATCTTGAACTGACAAGCTCTATTACGTCATTTGGCTCGGCGCAGTAATCAACCAAATCACCAAGGCAAATAATCTTGTCAGGTTTTATTTTATCGATTTCTCTGAAGCATGCCTCCGTAGCTTCAAGATTAGCGTGAACATCGGATATAATTGCATAAATCATATCAAATATTAAAATTTAAATATCAAAAATACAAAACTTTCATATCGTTCTACCATATGATGCGGGATCAGTTAAATTTTTTTAACTAGATTCCCGCCTTCGCGGGAATGACAAAGTTACCTTAATGACTCTTCCAGTGCTGTAGAGGCATCGGTTTTTTCGTCGCGGTATTTTATTATTACAGGTGTGTAAACGGAAAGATTATTTTCTATCCCGTACTGTGATTTAAGCGCTCGGCTTCCGGCAACAACTACAGCCCCTTCAGGAATTATAAGCGGCCCATCTTTTGTTTTACGGTAAATTTTTCCTTTAACTGTATCGTAAACAGGTGTAGAACCGGTAATAATGCATCCCGCGCCGATTACTGCCCGGCGTGAAACTATTGTCCCTTCATAAATGCCGCTGTTGCCGCCTATCATTACATCATCTTCGATAATTACAGGAACTGAATTAATAGGCTCAAGCACTCCGCCGATCTGCGCTGCGGCAGAAAGATGTATACGCTTACCAAGCTGCGCGCATGAACCAACAAGTGCGTGTGAATCAATTAGTGAATTATCATCAACATAAGCTCCGATATTTATATACATGGGGGGCATGCATATCACTCCCTTGCCAATATAGCATCCATTACGAATAGATGAGCCGCCTGGAACGATCCTGACGCTATCGGTTTGCTTTAGCGGTTTTAAAGGCAGGGTATGCTTATCATAAAACTTAAAATGCTTAAGCGAATAATTCTTTAATTTACCTAAACGGAACCCAAGTAAAATCCCTTTTTTCACCCACTGGTTAGCCTGCCAAAGATCGCCGTGCTTTTCGGCAGAACGAACCTTACCTTTGTTCAAAAGCTTAACCATTTCGTCAAATGCTTTAAGCGCTTTTTCGATCTGGTTTTTAGAAAAATCCTTTAAAGAAAAAAATTTTTCTATATCCTTTTGGAGGCCCATATAACTCTTTCCAAAAATTTATCAAATAATTATCAAAATTATGTTTTTAATTGCTTTAATTCAATTGTATTTTAATCAAACAATGAAACAAAGATGGTATATAATATGTTTTAAATTGCATGCATTGAGTAAGCTTTTAAAATATTTTAGGTATAGAATTCACTATTAAAGGCTACTATAATATGTTGATTGTTTGAAACCTAAAACATAATTTAGGAAGGTATATTAAAAGGAGAACCATATATGCCAGATAAAATATCCAGGCGCGATTTTATTAAAAGGTCTGCTGTGGGAGTTGTATTGGGCAGTGCAGCAATTTCCGGATTAAATTTAAGGGTTTTTTCAGCATCAGCACCTAAAAAAGCTGTTGTTCATAAGTCAGGCGAGGACATCGTTGTAAAGCTTGCCGATAACCCTGCACTCGCATCAGTAGGGGGCACGCTTAGTGTTACCGATGATATAATGCTGATCAGAATGGATGAGTCAAGATTCCTTGCTGTTAGTACAATATGCAGGCATAAAGGCTGCACGGTTGAGCTTGAGGGCGATAAATTTGTTTGTCCCTGCCATGGTTCAGAATATACTAAAGAAGGCAAGGTGACACAGGGTCCGGCAAAAGCGGATTTGAAAACTTTTGAGACAATGTTCGATGCACCGACCGGGACTATTACAATAAAAATGAGTACAACCGAAAAGAAGACCGAAGATACAAAATGATATAACCGTGCCACGAATTTAATATACAATAAACTCATTAATGAGAAAAAGTTATATGCATTCTAACAATTAATTCAAAATTTGATTCGTGGCACGGATACACGATTTTATAAAGCAAAGGCGTTCGGAAGAACGCCTTTTTTGTTTGAAATTATTTAAATCTAATAGTCATTAAGAGTTGTCAGCATCGGCGAACTCCGGCAATCCTCTCCGTATTGTCTGAACTCCATATTGGGTAAATGCATCACTCAATTCCTGCGAATTTATGGTAATACTGCCAATCGGTAAAGCGCCTGATTCGTGTTCGGGGAATTCAATATATCCGACACGAATAAATGCAATAACTTCTTTTCTTAATTCTTGTGATAATTCTGCATAAACTGAAATATTATAAAATAAAACAAGAAGAATCAACAATAGAAGTTTTTTAAAGGAATTTAATGCTTTCATTTTTATTTCCTTTCATCAAAATGATTTTTAAGTTATTTTTTTGATTAGTTGAAATAAAAAGGCAGACATTTAGGTGTTATCCCGAGGACTCGGGATAACAAACCCGATAAAATACCAAATGAGTCGGAAACCTTGTGCCTGCCTTTTTTATTTCATAAACACTCTTTTTTTTAACTCCTAAGGAAATGTTAATTGTTTTTTATTAGAACCGCTCTTATTCATAATCCATAGAAATCCATTGCCCGGACTAGAATCACAATAAACTATTTTTTCACCGTCGGGCGAATAATCTGCGGAATATCCTTGTGTATCTGTTAATTTTGTTAAACCCGTCCCATCAGTGTTAATGGTGTATATTTGGAAATTTATACTAGTTTCATGCTGTAGGGTAAATATTATTTTTTGGCCATCGGGTGAATAACGTGGATACCATTCCCAATTATTATTAAAAGTAATTCTTGCTGGATTTTGGCCAGCTGAATCAATGATAGATATTTCCCAAGGATTATTATTACTAAAGTATCTCACATGTACAATATTTTTTCCATCAGGAGACCAGCTGGGCATTCTGGAATCATAAGTGATTCCAATTAGATTAGAGCCATCAAATTTAATTTTCCAAATAGTATATGAGCCAACTATTGGATGATCATAAGCAATCCATTTCCCGTCGGGGCTCCATGCCGGGTAATAGTTACCCCCATCGGATGTTAGCTCTATTAAGCTATCACCATTTATTTTTATTTTAAATATTTGCCCGTTATCGAAAGTAATCCAATTCCCGTCGGGTGAAAAATCAGGACTCCCCAATAAGCCGCTTAACAATTGTCTTTTATTAGATCCATTTGAATCAATTAAATAAAGACCTGTTAATGATTGCGAAGTATCAAGCTGATTATGAAAGTAGGCAATTGTATGCCCATCGGGTGACCATGCAGGTTCGTAATCGATAGTACTCCATCCCGAGGGTGGTGGCGGCGGCGGAGGCGGGGGTGTAACCGTATCATCATCACAGCCAAGGCTTAAAAATATCAAGGCTAAGGAAAAATAAAATAAAAGTTTTATTTGCATTTTTAAAATTCCATATTTTTGTAAATTCATAAAAACAAAAAAAGATTTCCACTATTGATATTTCAATAATAGAAATCTGCTTTTCTAAAGAGCAGGCTAATGCCTGACATAAATACCTCCCAGGTATTTTTATCTTATATTACGAGGAGAGTGTTGATTATGATTTAGTTAAAATAAAATATAAGTCAGCCGGTTTTTATTCTATCTCAAATTATAATAAATTCTCTCTCCCAGCTATCCTAATATAAAGATTAAACTTTTTTAAAAATCATTACAAAAATAGTATTTAGCTAACCACCAAACAAATTTTTTCCGTAAAAAATCGCCATATTGGACTCTTTTTGTCCGAAATAAAATGCACATGGAAAATAGATTGGGATACAATTTTTGAAAAAGTTTCCCCTGATATTGTTCAGGTGAACGATGTTTATAAAAGCAAAATTAAATCCGGTCTGTTTAATTATATCAAAGATTTTCTCACTATTGAATCTTTTAAGAAGGATAAAATAAATTATAAAATATCAGAGCTGAATGA
Organism: Ignavibacteria bacterium; assembly: GCA_036505135.1. GTDB lineage: Bacteria > Bacteroidota > Ignavibacteria > Tepidaquicellales > OLB5 > DASXTZ01. The sequence continues at coordinate 3,428 of DASXTZ010000298.1, read as the reverse complement.
GCTTGAAAAAAGGGGCCTGGATGATTTGTTCGATCATAATTGCAAATCAAAATATTTTTATACATTTCTTGCTAATTATTCTGAACCCGAATCTTCATACTATTATTACAAAATATATCAAATGGCGCTTAAGCATAAGGAAAAAAACAGGGGTTCTGTTGATAGTTCAGATTATTTACTGGAATACAATTTGCTTTTAAATTATATCAAAAAAGAAGTACCAAGGATATTTTCTAAGATTCCTGATGAGGATTTTGAAGTATTGAATTCAGTTAAACTCAGCTATGAGTACACTGAAGCTATAACTAGATTAGGGCTATGAGACCCTTCGCTAACGCTCAGGGATAATTACCTTCCTCCTGTAAACAATGCCTTAAACGCGTATCCTGCCATGTTGGGATTTTCTTTAAAACGCCTGATGGAGTATTTATACCAGTGCACTCCGAAGGGGACATAAATTCTCATCCTGTGTCCGTCTTTCACAATCTTATTACGAAGCTTATCGCGCACACCAAGCAGCATCTGGAATTCGTATTCATGTTTTTGCTTGTTCAATCCGGCTATCATCTTATAAGCGCCTTCTATTAAATAATCGTCGTGAGTTGCAATACCAACATAACAATTATTTTCAAACATCAGGCGCAGCAGTTTCAGGTAATTATCGCGGACTTCCTGTTTGCCTTTGTATGCTATTTCTACCGGTTCAATATAAATCCCTTTGCATAACCTGAAGTTTGTCTTCATCTTTGCAAGTTCTGCTACATCGTCCATGCTTCTTCGCATATATGACTGTATAACAACTCCGCAGTTTTGATATTTTTTATAAACATCTTCATACAAATTTAAGGTTCTGGTTGTGTAAGGAGAATCTTCCATATCAATCCTTACGAACTGTCCGAGCTTATTAGCTTTTTTTACAATTTCTGTCAGGTTTTGAAGACAGAATTCATAATCAATTCCCAGTCCTAACGATGTTGGTTTTAAAGAATGATTTGCATTCAGCCTGTTCTTATCAATTGCTTCAAGAACTTCAAGGCATTCATTTTTTGCATTCACCGCATCCTGCCTGCTGAAGACTCCTTCGCCAAGCACATCGATTGTTGTCATTATGCCTCTGTCGTTAAGCTGTTTTGTTACATTGACGGCATCTTCAAGTGAATCACCCGCTATATATTTATTCGCAAAACGTCTGACAATGGATTTGGGTACAAGCGGAAGAGTAGTTACAAAAAGATTATTTAGTATATTCATAGTTTAAATCATAAATCATTATTCAAAATATATCTTAAAATATAATTTGTAACTAAAATTTTACACTAGGTTCCCGCCTTCGCGGGAATGACAAAAGAATCATAATTCATTAATATTTCTTCTTCCGGCAAAGCCATCAGCTATTTGGTGCCAGTATAGTATTTCCCTTTCACCGTGCTTCCAGCAAAGATAAACTTCTTCGCCATTATTCCTGATATGCGGAAAATCAACCAGGCTGTTATCAAGCCCTTTAAGAAGTATACCTTCAGCGGAAACTCTTTTTATGATATCGATAAGCTTTTCCATCTCAGGAGGAAACGGTCCTGTTCCATTTGGCCCGCCCCCGCCAAAATATTTGTGGTTATAAACATCATATCCCTTCATGTCAAGCTTTTTCTTGAGTTCAACCATAACCTCAAGCTCCGGCTTATATTTATCCAGTAATGTGTTTGCTTCCTCAAGAGAAAAATGCCTGCTGTGCAAATAACTCATTTCACCACTATATTAACCAGTTTATTTTTTACTACAATTTCTTTCACAATCTCTTTTCCATTTATATAAGATCTTATTTTTTCGTTTTGTTTCATCATTTCCTTTAGCTTATTTTCATCCGTATCAAACTCTACATCAATTTTTGCTCTTACCTTTCCGTTTACCTGTCCCACAACCGTAACAACATTTTTAGTTACTTTGGCGGGATCAAACTCCGGCCAGCTTTCAAATGCAATAGTGTTTTCATGTTTCAGACTTTGCCATAGCTCTTCTGCAATATGCGGGGCAAAAGGTGAAAGCAGTTTAATAAATGTTTCAGCCATAACCAGCGGAACTGTTTCAAGCTTAGATATCTCGTTAAAGTATATCATCAGTTCGCTTACGCATGTATTAAATTTCAAATCCTCATCAACAATATCTTCCGTAATGTTTTTTATTGTCCTGTGCATTAATCTTTCAAGCTCATCTGAAGGAGGAATATCTTTAATATTTGCGCTTAAATTACCGTTCTCATCAATAAACAATTTCCATATCCTGTTGAGAAAGCGGTATACACCCTCGATTCCCTTGGGTGACCACGGTTTTGTTGCAGAAAGCGGGCCGAGGAACATTTCGAAAAGCCTGAAGGAATCTGCGCCGAAGCTTGCTACAACATCATCGGGATTTACAACATTACCCCGGGATTTTGACATCTTATTGAAATCCTCACCAAGTATCATACCCTGGTGGTAAAGCCTTACAAACGGTTCACGTGTTGAAACATAGCCAAGGTCGAACAGCACTTTATGCCAGAACCTTGCATATAGCAGATGCAGTACTGCATGTTCGGTTCCGCCGATATACATATTTACGGGCATCCAGTATTTTTCAGCCTCATGGCTGCAAAGCATCTTATCGTTGTGCGGGTCGAGAAAGCGCAGGTAATACCAGCATGAACCTGCCCATTGGGGCATGGTATTGGTTTCACGTTTTGCAGGCTTACCTGTTTCTTTATCAATGGTATTTACCCAATCGTGAAATGATGCAAGCGGGGATTCTCCCGTTCCTGTTGGCTTATACACTTCAACTTCGGGCAGCAGGACAGGAAGGTCCTCTTCGGGAACAGGCTTAACTGTGCCATCCTCTAGATAAATTAAGGGGAACGGCTCGCCCCAAAACCTTTGGCGTGAGAAGAGCCAGTCACGCAGCTTATATTGAACTGCATGCTCTCCAAGTCCATTGGCCTGGAGCCATTCGATGGTTTTCTTTTTTGCTTTCTCGGTTTTCATTCCGTTTATGAAACCAGAGTTAACGGCTATGCCTTCTCCGGTAAAAGCCTCTTTTGTTATATCGCTATTACCGTTTCCTATAGGCTTTACAACTTCAACTATGGGGAGGTGATATTTCGTTGCGAATTCCCAGTCACGCTGGTCATGTGCAGGAACTGCCATAATAGCGCCGGTTCCATAACCCATGAGTACGTAATCGGAAATCCATATTGGAATTTCCTGATTATTAACAGGATTAATCGCACAAGCACCTGTGAAAACCCCTGTTTTATCTTTTTCAAGCGCCTGGCGTTCAAGGTCTGATTTATTTTTTGCGTTATCCCTGTATATATCAACAGCGGTTTTATATTCGGGAGCGAAAATAAGATCAACATACGGATGTTCAGGCGCAATGACCATGTATGTTGCGCCCCAAAG
>DASXTZ010000297.1:0-4387 GCA_036505135.1 Ignavibacteria bacterium | reverse complement strand
AAAAGGAAAGCCTGGCTTCCGAGCTTCAGTTTTTGAAAGCCCAGCTTCAGCCGCATTTTTTGTTTAATGTTTTGAATAATCTTTATTTTATGATGCAGAAGGATTCCCAAAAAGCATCAGAGGCGCTTTTAAAGCTTTCTGATGTGATGAGATACCAGCTGTATGAACCGGCCGCGGAAAAAATTTGCCTCGGCAAAGAGATAAAAAATATTTCGAACTATATTGAGCTGGAAAAAATACGCAGAGAGGATAACGTTAAGCTGCAGCTTGATATACCTGCAAACGCCTCAGACTATATGATACACCCGTATATACTGATGCCGCTTGTTGAAAATGCTTTTAAACATCTATCCCGTTATGAGAACCGTCTTAATACGGTTGGCGTGGCGCTAAAGCTGGATAAAGACATTTTGGACGTTGAAGTTGTAAATTCAAAGGAAAATAATTGCTCACCGGTTGGCAGCGGGGGTATTGGGATAAAAAATCTGAAAAGAAGGCTGGAGCTTCTTTATAAAGATAAGCATGAGCTGAAAATTGAAGAAGGCAAAGAATACTACAAGGTCAATTTAAAATTAAACAGCCAGTGAAAATCAGGACAATAATTATCGATGATGAACCTCTTGCCAGAGAGGGCATGAAAGCCTACATTAAACAGGTCGGTTATCTTGAATTTAACGGAGCATTTCCTAATCCTTTGAATGCTATGAGAAAGATTGAAAAGGATAAAATAAATCTGATATTCCTTGATATCCAGTTGCCCAAAATAAACGGAATCCAGTTCCTGAAAACTCTGAAAGTCCCGCCGCTTGTAGTTATTACCACGGCTTACCCTGATTATGCTATCGAAGGATTTGAACTTGATGTAATGGATTATTTGCTGAAGCCAATTTCATTTCAAAAATTCTTGAAGGCGGCTAATAAAGTAAAAAGTTTTCTTGAGCTTAAGAATAAAGCTAAAAACGGATCGAACTTCGATAGCGGGTTCTTTTTTATCAAAACAAAAAATACTTACGAGAAAATAAATTATGATGACGTGCTCTTCATAGAAGCTATGCAAAACTATGTAGCCATCACTACATATAAAAAGAAATACATTACCTATGTAACGCTAAAAGGAATATTAGAAAATTTACCCGAAGCACGGTTTGTAAAGATACAAAAATCATTTGTTGCAGCAATTTCGAAGATTGACTCCATAGAAGGAAATACTGTTAAAATAGGGGAGCACTCAATACCAATAAGCAGAGATAATAAAAATAATATTTTAAAACGAATTATGAGTAATAAGCTAATAAAGAGGTAATCCTCAATGGCGGATAGTAATTCCCCTCTTGAGAGGGGTGCTTGATGTACATCCGGAGCGGTGTGTTACAAGTTTTATTGGCAGAGGACTATGCAGAGATAGTGAAATTAAATAAAAAACGGGCACCCTTTCCAGCGCCCGCTTTAATTAGAATTTTTTAACGTTATCTCATTTCCTTCTGTAGAAGGCAATACAAATATAATAAGTGTTTTTTCCTGAGCGCAATAACGAAAAAAGGGGGTTGTTTTAGATTTCCTCTAAAATGTCTAAGCACAGTCTCCTGCTTAAGCCGGGACTCTGCACTATTATTACCGTCAGAGTCCTCCCACTCGCCCCCTCTATGAGGGGAAGGAAGTAGAAAATGGCAATAAAAAAGGCAGGATTTTCACCTGCCTTCAGCTTAGATGCCTGCGTACTCTAAAGTTTCGTCAGGTAAACTCCGACACGGCCCCGGCATCTGTAGGAATGGGCAGCGTATAATTTAATTAATCTTCAATTGCATGTTCTTTATGCTGCTGCTTATGATGCTTATGTGCGTTTCCGTTCCCGCCTCCATTTGAATGGACAGCAGTAATCTTGCGTGTTTCAGATTTTATTCTTCTGTATCTTGCCATCAGCGCGAGGAAAAATCCTAACACCATTACAAGCGTTCCGCCCCAAACCAAATTTATGAATGGCTTTATGCTTGCCGTTAACACCAGTGTTTCAGGAGTTTCTTTCTTCGGTTGGGTATCATCAATAATCGCTATATCAACTGTCGGCTCTCCCGATACCGAAAGCTGCAGGAGGTGAAAGCTGTATTTATCATTGCCCTGCATTTTAATAGGGATAGCGTTTGTACCTTTTTCCGAGATCTCCTGCTCGGCAACAACTTTTTCCGTCTTACCGTTTATTGTCACTTCAAGCTCTGCGCCCATTATGTTTTGCTTACCCGATGTCATTTCATCTCGGTTAAACTTCGAACGGTCGAAGTCAACAAATTTTACTTTCATAGCGCCAACCTGAATTTCTTCACCTTTTTTAAAAGAGTGAACATCCTCGGCTGACATGTTGCTTGGCTCTTCCAAAGCCATCGGTGAAAGATAGAGATCTTTGTAATATAAGTTGGCTATGTCCGGATTCTTCATAACCCCTTCGGAATAATCGCTGTAATACATTATCGGCTGAAGCAGGAATTGTCTGCCTTCTTTTTCAACAACCACATTAAAATGGTATTTCTCTTCATCACCCTTAATTGGTGTTGCTCCTTTATATGTCAGCGTGTATCCCAATGCTTCTTTCGATTCATCAATGGGTAGCGATACGTTAACTTCTTCCGAATATTTTGAAGAACCGATAATTCCAAGAAACAGAAGCATTAGTCCGAGATGTGCCACATAAGGGCCGGCCTTTGCTTTATTTTTTGTAAAGATACTGTATGCTATTTGCGCATTAACAAAGAATGCAAACATTGCTGCCGCTGCAAACAGTCCTATCAAGAAATCTCTTACGCCAATAATTACAAGTATAATGGTAATTGCTCCTGTAAAAGCCAGTGGCAGGTATAACCCTTTAATAAACTCTTTTTCTTCCGAATGCTTCCATTTAAGTAAAATGCTTATCCCGTTTATGGCCGCAATTAAAATTGCAACAGGAAGATTCATTTTATTGTAAAAGGCTGCGTCAACAGTTCCTTTTGAAAATATCGGCCAGCTTGTTCCAACAGCTATAACCAGAGCTGCAGCACAGATTGTAATAGCACCTGTAAATAAGGCAGCTTCGCGTGAAAGAAGGTTTGTCTGTTCAGTTTTGTCCGTCTTAAGGCTCTTTAACCTGAAAAGAAGCAGTGATATTCCGCCAAGTCCAAACAAAGTTAGAAATACTATTAAGAATAAGTAAACTTCCTGTCCGGGGTCAACAAATGAATGCACCGAAGCATCCCCTAAAACGCCGCTTCGTGTTAAAAATGTAGAATACAGCACAAATACATAAGCCGTTATGCATAGTATCAGGCTCGTTTTCTTGAATTTTGTGGTTTTTTCTTCTGCCACCATTGTATGAACAGCGCCGACTATTATCAGCCATGGCACAAATGAGGAGTTTTCAACAGGGTCCCATGCCCAGTAACCGCCCCATCCTAAAACACCATATGCCCAGTAGCCGCCAAGCATGATTCCAAGCCCAAGTATCATAGCTCCGAACAAAGTCCACGGCATTGCAAGCTTCATCCAGCGTGAATAATCATTTTTTATCAATGCAGCTATTGCAAAGCAGAAAGGAACAGAAAGTGCAGTAAAGCCTGAAAACAAAATTGGCGGGTGAATAGTCATCCAGAAGTTTTGAAGCAGGGGATTCAGCCCTCTGCCGTCTTCGGGAATAAAACCAAGCTGAACATCTTTTGGAAATGATTCCCATACATACAGGTAAGGTGATTTTATGATCAGTATGAAGATCAGGAACGACAAAAGAAGTGAAAACAAACCCATTACAATTGGTTCGTAGTAATCTTTTTTCCCTGTACTTAGTTTGGTTTCGGCATCCCTGTTGGCAAGGTATGATAAGAGAAATATGCCAAGAACAGACATAAGGAACGCCCATAGATGAAAGCTGCCTTCCTGTCCTGCGTAAAAAGTAGATATCAGTAGATTTACCGGAAGGCCTTGTGAGCTATAGTTCCATACGTATGTATATTGGAACTGATGTGTTATAATTAGATACAGCAGGAATGCCGCTGATGAAATTGTTAATACAACCGCTGCATGAAATAAAAGTCTTGCAGTTTTTATGTTTTTTATGCTTCCCTTACCGCTTGCGTTGATAAAGTATAGTATCGATGAACCAAGTGCGGCGATGAAGGCGGCAATTATTATAAATGAGCCCATCTTTTTATTTTCCTATTCCCGCGAAGGCGGGAATCTATTATATTCTTTTATGATTCAATTTGTGTATCACGCTCATCACCTCTGCCAGCAAAGAAGGATGGTCAACTAGTTTACATAGTAAATTCCGGTTAAACCAATGAGACCCTTCACTGCGTTCAGGGATTTATATACCGGATTTCTTCACATCTTCGCCCTGGCCTTCATATTTTGAAGGACATTTAGT
>DASXTZ010000296.1:0-3006 GCA_036505135.1 Ignavibacteria bacterium | reverse complement strand
AGGAGATTAAATCCGAAAGGAACTTTTGTATTTCATTCAAAAGATATTCGGAAGAGGTATATCAGGATTTATCCTTAAATAAACAACGATTGGCGATGTTCTGAGGACTATCCGCTCAGAATCTTGACAATACGTGTAGTTAGTCGGTATCCTTTTTTTGCGACCAGTTGATTCTCACTCAAAAGATGTAGTTCATTTTTCGTCCTTTTGTATGATAGACTTACTAAAAGATTCTCCATATCTTTATTTTGAATAATGATACATTAAATAAGATAATAAAAATATGTGGAGCAGTTTTTATAAACCAATTATAAAATTCTATGAAAATAGAATTTTATTGTTAATTAAAACAATCAATAAGTTAGAATCAAAAATTCTGGCATTAGATAAAATGTATATGAATAAAATTAGTAAGCTTATTAAAATTATTGAAAGAAAAGAAAAAAAGATATCTATGTTAAAAACAAAATTATCAAAAATTGTTCCTGATTCCCATAATGATGAAGATTTGTGCAAAACGTTTTATAGATTATTAATATCAATGGAAAAATGGCCTAGTGGGAGAAGACTTGAAGATACCACCGGATATTCTAAGTCAAGTTGGTCAAAAAAAATGAATGATAAAATATTTCTATCGCATCTATACAATTACTTAAATAAAAGGTCAAATAGAAAAAATCTTCCTCCTAAATTAAAAAACCTCATTAATGAAGCTTTAGATAGAACAAAAAACTGCATTGAAGACACAATTGAAAAGGGGAATAAATTCAAAGATAATAGTTTCGCAAAGGAGTATGACGATAATAGGATTGATGAAAAATTGAGTTATAGTGGACAAGATAAGGACAATTAAGATTAATAAGTTATTGATCTTTAAAGGTTTTGGAGAACCAATTTGAGTTATATTATTGTACCTCTATTTCTAATAGAAGTTCCTGTAATTTATTTACTTGAAATTTCATTAACAATATTTTAGTCTTTAGAAATTTACAATCAACAAATGTTCTCATTTGTCTGAATTTCAACGCCTTTAAATCATTTATTTTAGAGATTAATTAATATTAAAAATTACTACAAAAAAAATCCGTTTATTATTAATTGAAGATAACAGGCTGCTGCGTGAAGGAATGAACGCAATGCTCAAAAAGGAGCCTGATATTAATGTTGTTGCAGCGTTTGGTGACGGTGATTTTACTCTGGATAAAATCAGCGAACTGAAACCCGGTATAGTGCTTTTAGATCTCGGATTACCAAATCAAAATAGTTTGGAACTTGTAAAATCTTTGAAAGATAAATACCCTGATACAAAAGTTATTGTTATGGATCTTGTACCGATTCAGGAAGATATTCTGCGGTTTGTTGAAGCAGGAGTTTCAGGATTTATTCTTAAAGATGCAACGATTGCTGAATTTACAAAAACTATTCGATCTGTTGCCGGTGGAGAGAAAGTATTACCTCATATTCTTACCGGGTCGCTCTTTTCCCAGATTATAGATTCTGGTGTTAAAGAGCTCGGTCATTCAAAACTGATTCAATCACTGAAAATGACAAAACGCGAGCGTGAGATTGTAGAATTAATTGCCGAAGGTTTAGCCAATAAGGAAATTGCTTATAAGCTTAATCTTTCAATTTATACTGTAAAGAGCCATGTTCATAACATCCTTGAAAAAATGGCTCTTAATTCGAGAGTTCAAATTGCAATACATGTTCGTTCCGATGAAGGAACTCCTCCTGACAAACAAAAATCTTAGTATCCCTCTGAATTATTTCTCCTCATAAGCCTAAGCCTCTAATCCTAAAGATGTAGTTCCTTTTTCATTCCTTTGTATAATTGACTAATTCCTGTTACTATACTTACTTTTGTAATTATGGAAATTATCATATTTTTATTATGCAGCGGTATTACTCTCCATTTTCATAATCCTTTTTACAGCACAGATATGTATCGCAACTGCACGCCTTTACACCGGGAGGACCCAGCTTATTATTGATAAATACCATTGGAAATTTTTTAAAACAAGAAAGGTTTTTGTACTATGAAAGCCCTGTTAATATATCCAAAATACCCGGATACTTTCTGGAGTTACAAACACGCACTTTCTTTTATACATAAAAAAGCGTCGCTTCCCCCATTAGGTTTGTTAACAGTATCTTCTTTGCTTCCAAAAACATGGGAAAAAAAACTAGTCGACTTAAACGTCAGTGAGCTGAGAAATGAAGATATATGCGACGCAGATATAGTTTTTATCAGTTCGATGATTGTTCAGCAAAATTCTGCCAGGGAAATAATAAATAAGGTTAAGTTCTTTGGTAAATTTATTGTTGCAGGAGGTCCTCTTTTTTCAGCTTTATATAAAGATTTTCAAGGTGTTGATTGTTTTGTGCTAAACGAGGGAGAGGTAACAATACCGCAATTTTTGAAAGACTTTGAAAACGGCAATGCGAAACATGTTTATAAATCCGCCGAAAGGCCGGATATTACAAAGACGCCTGTACCTGACTGGTCGCTGATAAATATGAATAATTATGCTTCTATGTCGCTCCAGGTCTCCCGCGGATGTCCTTATTCGTGTGATTTTTGCGATATCATTGTTATGAACGGGCGCATACCACGGTTAAAAAATGCGGGCCAGGTTATAGCTGAATTAGACGCTTTATATAACATGGGATGGCGCAGCGGTGTTTTTATAGTTGATGATAATTTTACTGGTAATAGAAAGAAGGTCAAGCTGATACTTAAAGAAATAGCCCAATGGATGAAAAAGCATAACAAGCCATTCAGCTTATCAACCGAGGCTTCTATAACCGTTGCCGATGATATTGAAATAATTAACCTGTTGAAGGAATCGAATTTTTCGGGTATCTTTGTAGGTATCGAAACGCCGGAAGAGGAATCTCTTAAATCATGCGGCAAGCTTCAGAATACCGGAAAAGACCTTAAAGAAAAAGTAAAATTTTTACAGCGCAATGGTTTGGAAGTAAAAGGGGGATTTATTGTTGGTTTTG
>DASXTZ010000295.1:0-3076 GCA_036505135.1 Ignavibacteria bacterium | reverse complement strand
TTATTGACAGATCAAATATGTACGATGTTTTAAAAGGGTTTGATAACCAGATAAAAGACGCAATAAATATCGGTATGGGAGTAAAAATTCCTCAAGGTTATGAGAATATTAATAAGATCATTATTTCCGGGCTTGGTGGTTCCGCAATTGGGGGGGATCTGCTGAGAAGCTATTTAAGCAGTGAAATTAAGCTGCCGGTATTTGTTAACAGGAACTATTTTTTGCCGGCTTTCGCAGATAAGAACACTCTTGTAATTGTATCAAGTTATTCAGGCAATACCGAAGAGTCGCTTTCCAGTTATGAAGATGCTAAAAGAAAAAACTGTCGTATAATATGCATATCATCCGGGGGAAAACTGAGCTTAATGGCACAAAGCATCGGTAATCTTTTAATTACCGTTCCAGGCGGCTACCAGCCAAGATGTGCGCTGGCATATTCATTTATTCCAATGCTTTTTATTATGCAGTCGTTTGGATTCATAGAAGAAAAAACCCTTGAAATAAAAAGCGCGGGTGACTTAATGACCATTAAAGGATATTCTTACTGCAGCTTCGATGAAAGAGATAATCCTGCACTTAAGATTGCAAATCATCTGCAGGGTAAAATTCCTGTCATTTATTCTTCAAATGATTTATTAGATATTGTAAACCTCAGATGGCGCTGCCAGATGAACGAGAATGCGAAAATGCTGGCTTTTGGTAATTATTTTCCTGAGATGAACCATAACGAAATAGTTGGCTGGGAAATTAATCCCGATATGTTAAAAAATTTAGGCGTGATTTTCCTTAAAGATAAAGATGATTTTGAGAGAATAAAGAGCAGGGAACAGATTACGCAGGAAATTATAAAGCCCTACGCAGGATTGATTTTCGAAATAAGCTCAGACCGCAGCACAAAGCTTGAAAGAATTTTAGATCTAGTTTATCTAGGCGACTGGGTGAGCTTTTATCTGGCTGTATTAAATAAAGTTGACCCTACACCAATTGAAAAAATAAATATATTAAAAACAAAATTAGCGGAGTTATAAACCTTGTGGATAGAAATATTAATAACGTCGATTAAAATAGTTGTAGTCCTTACAGCCCTGCTGCTTGGAGTAGCATATTCTGTTTATGCTGAGCGCAGGGTATCGGCATTTATACAAAACAGGCTGGGACCCAACAGAGTTGGCCCCGAGGGCTTATTGCAGCCTTTTGCCGATGTTTTAAAACTTGTTTTTAAGGAAGACGTTGTCCCCGCAAATGCAAACAAGCCGATTCATACTCTTGCCCCAATGATATCTATATTTGTGGCGTTAACAACCATAGCGGTTGTCCCGTTCGGATATACAATAACATTATGGGGAAAGGTTATCTCGCTGCAAATAGCAGATGTAAATGTCGGAATACTTTATATTCTTGCATTAACTTCTTTGGGAGTTTACGGCATTACGTTAAGCGGATGGTCATCCAACAGCAAGTATTCACTTTTTGGCGGGATTCGCTCAAGTGCACAGATGATTAGTTATGAGCTTTCTATGGGCCTTGCTGTTGTTGGTGTAGTACTTGTTACAGGCTCATTGAGTCTGCAGGATATTGTTCTGCGCCAGTATGGCTGGAAATGGAACATCCTCATTCAGCCCATAGGTTTTATAGTTTTTTTAGTGGCATCATTTGCGGAAACCAACCGCGCGCCTTTTGACCTACCCGAAGCAGAACCTGAGCTTGTTGGCGGCTACCACACTGAATATTCAAGCATGAAGTTTGCATTATTTTTCCTTGCGGAGTATGCTAACATGATAGTTGCATCGGCAGTAATCACAACATTATTTCTGGGAGGCTGGCAATTCCCATATTTGCAAACCTTTGGGCTTCCGCCTTTGATAGTGAGCATTTTGCAGGTCCTTGTATTTGCTCTGAAAGTGATATTTATGATATTTTTCTTTATATGGGTCAGGTGGTCGCTTCCGCGTTTCAGGTATGACCAGCTAATGAACCTTGGGTGGAAAGTCATGCTGCCTCTTTCGATTGCTAACATTATTGTGACTGCTATTGTTGTAACATTTACAAAGTAATAATAAATCAATTAATATATGAAAAAGATAACACTTGTAATTGCAGTAATTATAATATTTACTGCAAAATTCGCATTTTCTCAAACCTACGATTTTGACCTGCAGGATACTGACGGCAATAGTGTAAAGCTAAGCGAGCTGCTGCAAAAAGGGCCTGTTTTTCTTCAATTCTGGGCATTATGGTGCGTTCCATGCAAAGAAGAAATGAAACAACTGAATGAACTTCATGCTAAATATAAAGATTCGGGGTTTGTGTATATTGCTGTTAACCAGGATTCACCCAAAAGCTCAGCAAAGGTAAAATCATTTATAGAATCAAAAGAGTATAAATTCCCTGTTCTGCTTGATCCTGATACAAAGGTTTTTGAACAATTCGGAGGCCAGAATCTGCCTTTTTCAATTTTTCTCAGCAAAAAAGGAGATGTGTTAAAAACTTACACTGGATATATACAGGGAGACGAATCAAAACTGGAAAGCGATATTAAACAAGCTTTAAGCGAGGCTAAATAAGGGGAAACAAAAATTATGAGGAGAGCGAGTCTGATTTGTTTGATTTTTTTATCAGCTTCAATTTATACTATTACATATTCACAGATAAAGCTAAACGTAAAAGTATCGGCATCAAATTTGTTAAGATACGGAATCGGAGAAGAGAACAGCGTAACTGGCAGCACTGAAAAAAAATATTTTGAAGAGCTTGGCGATGTAAGATTGTTTGTAAATGATTTTTTATTCGGAGCAAGATATGAATATGATGACCCTATTGAATACGGCAAAGGAACAAAAGGCATTTCCAGAAGATTTATTGAGTTTAAGAAGGATGATTTTGTAGTAAGAGCAGGGCATTATTATGAATTATTTTCAAAAGGGCTGACCTTAAATTCTTTTGAAAACCGCCCGCTTGGGTTTAATACCCAAACCGATGGAATTAAAATAAACTACAAACATACTTTCGGGAAACGGATAAACATATCGGGAACGATTCTCGGAGGCGATATAGATTATGTGGATATACTTGATAC